>JAWVZJ010000091.1:0-8412 GCA_033722255.1 Thermoanaerobaculia bacterium
GGCATCGATCTTCTCCTTCTCCAGCTCGAACAAGTTTCGTTTCGCCTCGCTCGCATCCACGGCGAGCCGCTGGGGCAGGAGGTAGTTCCTGGCGTAGCCCGGCTTCACGTCGACCTCCTCGCCACGCTTCCCGGTCTGTCGGATGTCTCTGAGCAGAATCACCTTCATGACGTCCTCCTCACTCCGCGCTGTACGGGAGCAGGGCCAGCTTCCGGGCCCGCTTGATGGCCTGGCTCAGCTTCCTCTGGTGCCGGGCGCAGGTACCGGAGATGCGACGGGGGAGAATCTTGGCGTGCTCCAGGACGTACTGCTGGAGCAGGTCGTGGTCCTTGTAGTCCACGTACTCGATCCCGTCCGCGCAGAACTTGCAGACCTTCCGGCGACGATAGTAGACCCTTCGGCGTGCCATGATCAGGCCTCCTTCGCGGCTGCGGGTTGCTCGAACCCGAAGGGCTCGGCGGCGGGAACGTGCTTCTTGCCCTTGGTGACGGCCCGCTTCAGGTCCTCGTCCGTCCGGACGATCAGGTACCGGAGCACGTTCTCGTTCTGGTTCAGACGGGTTTCCAGCTCCCGGACGGGGGGTACGGCGTCGATGGCGGAGAGGTAGAGGAAATGGTAGCGGCCTTCGCTCTCCCCTCGGATCTCGTAGGCCATCCTCTTCTTTCCCCAGCTCTCTTCCTTCGCCACCTCCACGCCGGCGTCGGTGATCATCTTTTTGTAGCCGTCGATCAGCGAGACCTGCTCCTCGTCGGAGAGCCTCGGGTCGAAGACCAGGGCCAGCTCGTATGTTCTCTGCAAGGGTTTCCTCCCTTCGGTCTGATTCGGCCCCGGGCTCGAGGCCCGGAGCAGGAAGGCGCCACGGATTCACCGCGGCAGCTCGGATTCGGTCCCCGGCGAACGGAATCGCGGGGCAGGTCGTCCATTCTACACGGATCGAAGCGACTTTCCAGCCCGGAACGGGTCAGATCAGGAGCGGGGCCAAGACCAGGGCCACGACGCTCATCAGCTTGATCAGGATGTTCAGGCTCGGCCCCGCGGTGTCCTTGAAGGGGTCGCCGACGGTGTCTCCGACCACCGCCGCCTTGTGGGCGTCCGAGCCCTTGCCTCCGTGGGCACCGCTCTCGATGTGCTTCTTGGCGTTGTCCCAGGCGCCTCCGGCATTGGCCATGAAGATCGCCATCATGACGCCGCTGGAGGTGACTCCCGCCAGGAGCCCTCCCAGGGCACCCACGTCGTAGAAGCCCACCGCCACCGGCACGATCACCGCCAGCAGGCCCGGGAGAACCATCTCCCGGATCGCGGCCCGGGTCGAGATGTCCACACACCGGGTGAACTCCGGCTCGGCCTCCCCCTCCATGATGCCGGGGATCGTCCGGAACTGACGGCGGACCTCCTCGATCATCTTGAAGGCCGCCCGACCCACCGCCTGCATGGCCATGGACGAGAAGAGAAAGGGCATCATGGCCCCGAGGAACAACCCTCCCATGATCCGGGGATTCGAGAGATCGATCACCCGGAGCCCAACCGTGGTCTTGAAGGCGGCAAAGAGGGCCAGGGCCGTGAGAGCCGCCGATCCGATGGCGAATCCCTTCCCGATCGCCGCCGTCGTGTTCCCCACGGCGTCCAGCTTGTCGGTTCGGGCCCGCACCTCGGGTCCGAGATGGCTCATCTCGGCGATTCCTCCGGCATTGTCGGCCACGGGGCCGTAGGCGTCCACCGCCAGCTGGATCCCGGTGGTGGAGAGCATCCCCAGGGCCGCGATCGCGATCCCGTAGAGGCCCGCCGTGGCGTGGGCGATCAGGATCGCCGCCACCAGCACCACGATCGGAAGGGCCGTGGACTTCATCCCGATGGCGAGACCGCTGATGATGTTGGTCGCGGTCCCCGTGGTGGAGTCCTCGGCGATCGATCGGGCCGGACCCCGGGCCTCCGCCGTGTAGTACTCGGTGATGAGACCGATGCCCACGCCGGCGGCCAGACCGGCGATGGTGGCCCAGAAGACGCCGAGGTATCCGAACTCGACGCCGTCGAGGAGGTAGGTCTCCCCTCCCAGCATCCATCGAGCCACGACGAAGACGCCGGCCAGCATCGCGATGGCGGCACCGAAGGTCCCCATGTTCAGGGCCGTCTGGGGATTCCCGCCCTCCCTGGTCCGGACCAGAAAGGTGCCGGCCAGCGAGACGACGATCCCCACACCCGCCAGCACCAGGGGAAGCATGGCCAGCATGGGAGTCCCGGGCTCGCCGGTCGAGGTCGTGGAGTTCACGCCCAGGACCAGGGCCCCGATGATCGCTCCCACGTAGGACTCGAACAGGTCGGCCCCCATACCGGCCACGTCCCCCACGTTGTCCCCGACGTTGTCGGCGATGACGGCGGGATTCCGGGGATCGTCCTCCGGGATCCCGGCCTCGACCTTCCCCACCAGATCGGCCCCCACGTCGGCGGCCTTGGTGTAGATCCCGCCGCCGACCCGGGCGAAGAGGGCGATGGAGCTGGCTCCGAAGGAGAATCCGGTGAGGACGGTCACCACCCGGATCAGGTCCACCTGTCCGGCGTCGGCGAAAATTCCGCTGTAGACGAGGAACAGGACCGAGAGGCCCACGAGGCCGAGCCCCACCACGGAAAAGCCCATGACGGCTCCGCCGGAGAACGCGATCCCCAGGGCCCGGTTGAGACTCGACCGTGCCGCGGCAGCGGTGCGGACGTTGGCCGAGGTGGCCACCCGCATGCCGAAGAAACCTGCCAACCCGGAGCAGATCGCTCCCGCGACCACCGAGACACCGATCAGGGCCGAGCTGTCGGTGCGGCCGGCGTTGGCCCAGGCGAGGAGGGCCGCGACGACGACCACGAAGATGGCCAGGACTCGATATTCCCGACCCAAGAAGGCCATCGCCCCCTCCCGGATGTGCCCGCCCAGTCTCACCATATTCTCGTCTCCCGGATCCTGGCGGTTGACCCACAGGGTCCGGACGAAGGCGAAGATCAGGGCCACCGCCCCGGCCCCCGCCGTGTACATCGCGAATGTTTGAGCTCCCACTGCAAACTCCTCCTCGTTGAGGGCCCCGTGCCGGGGCCCGTTCTCATCCGTTGAATCGATTCATCGCGCGGTCGATCCCTTCGTCGATCCACGCCTCGCAGGCATCCGCGCCGCGTTCCACCATCTGCTCCACCTCGTCCCGGAGACCCTCGGGGAAGGGGGAGAGGACGAAATCCACCAGGGCCCCCCCCTTCGGAGCCGTCTCTCCCTCCCGGATCCCCAGCCGGAGCCGGGGAATGCTATCGGTCCTGAGATTCTCCACCACCGACTCCATCCCCCGATGACCCCCGGGGCTCCCCCCGGGCCGGAGCCTGAGGGTGCCCAGGGGAAGGTCGATGTCGTCGTAGACCACGAGCATCTCTCCGGGCTCGATCCCGTGGACCTCCCGAAGACAGGAGGCAGCGTATCCGCTCCGGTTCATGAACGTCTCGGGCTCGGCCAGCATCAAGTCTCCGCACCGACCGACCCGACACCGACAGTCACCGGGCTCCAGAGGAGCTCCGAGCCTCCGGGCGATCTCGTCCACGACGAGGAATCCGACGTTGTGCCGGGTCTCCCGGTATTCGGAGCCCGGGTTTCCGAGCCCCAGAATCAGCCTCCGTAGATCGCCCGCGGGGCGATCCTCGGCCCGTACCATACCGTTCGTCCCGGGGCTCGGAGATCAGGCCTCGGTCTCGGTCTCGGCCTCGGCCTCCTCTTCGAGCTCTTCCTCTTCTTCCTCGGCCTTGCCGCGACCGATGAGCTCGGGCTCCTCCATCTCGGCCTCCAGGAGCACCTCTTCCTCCTCTTCGAGCTCCTCGAGCTCGAGCTCAAGGGTCGCGTAGCTCACGGAGACGATCACGGTGTCCGGGTCCTCCACCAGCTCCACACCCTCCGGGAGCTCCAGGTCTCCGGCCTCGACATGGTCCCCGATGTGCAGGTCCTCCACGTCGATCTCGATCCGGGCCGGGATCTTGTCCGGGAGGCACTCCACCTCGACCTCGCGGGTCACGAAATCCATCACGGCACCCTCCTCCCGAACGCCGGCCGCCGTACCCACGGGCTGGATGTCCACCATCACCCGGAGCTTCTCGCTCATCAGGATCCGCTGGAAGTCCACGTGCAGGACCTGTCGGCTGATCGGATCGACCTGGAGATCCCGGATCATCGCGTGGCGGCTGCTGTCGGTGTCCGCCATCTTCAGGAGGAAGATCGGATTCTGACCCTCGGTGGATCGCATCAGATCCAGGAGCGTCCCCCGATCCAGCTGGATCGGGATCGAGTCCCGATCGCCTCCGTAGACCACGGCCGGGACCTTGCCTTCTCCACGGAGCCGCCGGTTCGCGTTCTTGCCGGTCGCCTCCCGCTTCGTAACTTCGATCGTGAATTCAGTCATCGGTGTCTTTCCTCGTTCAGACGAACAGCGAGCTCACGGAGCTGTGCTCATGGATGCGTCGGATGGCTTCCCCGAGGAGGGGCGCGACAGCGAGGGGCTCGAGTTTCGAGCAGCTTCTCAGTTTATCATCCAGGGGAGTGGTATCGGTAACCAGGATCTTTTCGATCGGTGAGGAGTCGATCCTCTCCAGGGCCGGGCCCGAGAGGACACCGTGGATCCCGATGGCCAGAATCCGGTCTGCCCCCTGACTCTCCAGGAGGTCCGCCGTCAGGGTCAACGTTCCGGCGGTATCGATGATGTCGTCGATCACCAGGGCCGTCCTGCCCTCCACGTCCCCGATGAGGTGCATCACCTCCGCCTGGTTGGTAGCGACGCGGCGTTTGTCCACGATGGCCAGACCGCATCCCAGGCGCTTTCCGATCGCCCGGGCCCGCTCCACGCCTCCGGCGTCGGGGGAGACGATGACCAGGTCGTCGATCTCCATCTCCCGCACCGCGTCCAGGATCACGGGAGCGGCGAAGAGATGGTCCACGGGGACGTCGAAGAAACCCTGGATCTGGGAGGCGTGGAGGTCCATGGTGAGAATCCGGTCGGCACCAGCGGTGGAGACCAGGTCCGCCACCAGCTTGGCGGAGATCGGGACCCTGGGAGCGTCCTTCTTGTCCTGGCGGGCGTAGCCGTAGTAGGGCAGGACGGCGGTGACCCGGGAGGCGGAGGAACGCTTGAACGTGTCCAACATGATCAAGAGCTCCATGAGGTTCTGGTTCACCGGAGTGCAGGTGGGCTGGACCACGAAGACGTCCCGGCCGCGGACGTTCTCGGTGATCTGGAAGAAGGTCTCACCGTCGGAAAATTCGTGGGCCCGGACCGTCCCGGGCTCCAGCCCCAGATATCCGCAGATCTTCTCCGTCAGGGTCGGATGGGCCCGGCCACCGAAGACCTTCAGGTCTCCGGGCGCCTGGCTCCCCTGGGTCCGCGAGTATGCGTGCTTTCGGGTGTCGATGACTCGTTCTCCTGAAATCTGCCTCGGCCTCCCCCCTCGCCGGAAAACCCGGGTGGACGGGAGCCGGTTCGATCGAATCGTCCGTCTTCGGATCGGATCGTCTGGCTGGGGCGGGAGGATTCGAACCTCCGAGTGCTGGATCCAAAGTCCAGTGCCTTACCGCTTGGCGACGCCCCACCGCGGCGCCGCGTCCGGGCGACGCCGTTTTCTCTCAGAGTAACACGGCCCCCGGGAAGGACGGCCACGAATCGCTCCGGATCAGCCCGGTTCTTCGCGTCGGGCTCTCCGCCCTTCGAGCCCGGCCCGGGTGAGGGTCTCGGCCCGATGGAGCTCCCATCCGGGAGGCAACGCCGGAACCCCGCCGTCGCTCCCTTCGTCGGGGAGCGCGAACAGGGCCGAGCCGCTCCCGGAGAGCCGGACGAATCGCGCCCTTTTCGCCAGAGCGTCCCGGGTCGCCCGGAGCTCGGGGCGTCGGGAGAAGACGACCGACTCGAGATCATTGCGGCCCCGGGCCACCGTCTCCCAATCCAGCTCTCCCCTGCCCAGGGGAACGGCGATCCTAGGATCGAGGGGATCTCCTGTCAAGCGACCCCCTCTCTCGGTCAGGGCCCCGTAGACCTCCTCCGTGGGGCTCTTCCAGGGAGGAACCACGATCCAGAGAGTCCGGGGTTCCAGGTCCGGGACCGGGATCAGCTCGTCCCCCCGACCCACACCCATCGCCGTTCCGCCCAGGAGGAAGTAGGGAACGTCGGCCCCGAGATCCCGGGCCAGGCCCCAAAGCTCCCCCGGGGGCGCCGGCCCGATCCGGTCGTCCAGCTCCCGGAGGACCGCGGCGGCATCGCTGCTCCCACCTCCGAGACCCGCCCCCACGGGGATCCGCTTCCGAAGCCGGATCCGGGCCCCCCTTCCTCTCCCCCAGCGTTCCAGATACCCGGTGGCGGCCCGGGCCGCCAGGTTCTCCGGTCCGGAGGGGATCTCGGACCCCTCCACCTCGAGCTCGACACCCCTCCCGTCTCTCACCTCGATCTCCAGGGTGTCGGCCAGCTCGATCGTCTGGAAGAGCGTCCGGAGCTCGTGATAGCCGTCCGGACGACGGCCCACGAGCTGGAGGTGGAGGTTGACCTTGGCGAAGGCGGAGACCGGCTGCGGCTGGCTCATCGGCCTTCGTCTCCGGGGCGGGACAGGCTTCCCTTCGACGGAACCGCAGCCGGGCATTCCCGGTATTCCCCCGGGATCTCGACGTCCGGGGGTCGAGACTCCAGAGGCTCGGAGGCCAGACGTCGCCAACGGAGCTGACGACCCGCTCCTCGCTGCGAGAGGAGCCCCTCACCCTCGTCCCCCCGGGACCACCACCAGACCGGCCGCCCCTCGTCCCGGAGACTCCAGGAGGCGAGGTCGGTGCCGTCGACGCGGCCGCTCCACCGACGGCCCCTCCGGTCGCGGAAGCTGAACCGGGGGCCGTCCCAGATCACCGACCCCGACCTTCCCTCCGCTTCGGCCGGACCCAGGGGGACGCGGTGCAGCAGAAGGGCGGGGAGGGCCCCGGGAGGCAGGGCGCCCAGATCTTCGAGACCCGCCCACGCCACGGGACCTCGGGTCCGGCAGAACAGCTCCCGACGGTGATCCACCCAGAGCGTCTCGCCGTTCCGGCTCCGGGCGGACCACACCTCGCGCCCGAGCCGGTCGAAGATCCGGGCGGTGAAGTCCCGGGAGGAAGACAGGAAGAGGGCGATCTTCAGGCCTCCCGATCCCTCGGGTCCCCGGTAGGAGAGGCGAAACAGGTGTCGAGACCCGACGGTCGACGGGGGAAGCGCCCAGGGAGGCGTCCCCTGGACGACGGTTGCCGGCCCCGCTCCCGCTCCGGTCCCGGTCGCGGCACAGCCGGCCACGAGGATCCCCGTCATGGTCAGCGGGATCAGGAAGGAGAGAGCCTCGAGTCGCATCATCCAGGATCCGTCGTCACCGGGAATCCGGCCGCCGGTGAAGGGTGGCGCCGGAGACCCGCCTCAGGGACTTCCTCCCCGCTCCCGCCGCTCCGCGTCCTTCAGCTTCCCCTCGAGCGCGGGTGCCTCGTCATCCTGGAGCTCCAGGGCCCTCTGGTAGGCCGCCCGGGCCTCTTCCGCGTTCCCCAGGGCCAACAACGCGTCGCCCAGATGTTCCTGGACGGTACCGTCCCGGGGAAGCAGATCCGCCGCTCGCCGGAGCTGCCGGAGCGCTTTCTCGTACTCACCCTTCTGGTAGAAGATCCAACCCAGGGAATCCACGTAGGCTCCGTTGCCCGGGTCCAGCTCCAGCGCCCGCTCCACCAGATCCTGCGCCTCGTCGAGGTTCTCGCCCCGCTCGGCCCACATGTAGCCGAGGTAGTTGAGGGCCAGATGGAAATCCGGGGACTCCCCGAGGAGGGCCCGAAATGTCTCCGTCGCTTCCTGGAACCTCCCCGTCCGCTCCAGCGCCGCCCCCAGGGAGAAGCGGGCCTGGAGGGAATCGGGGTTCTGGTCCACCACGGTCTGCCACAGGGGGAGGGCCTCCTCGTAGAGCTCCTGCCCCTGGTACACACGGGCCGCCAGGCGGGGGTTCGAAGACTCCAGGCTCTGGAGAAGGTCCCGGGCCCTGCCCTCTTCGCCGATCTCGAACAGCAGGTCCGAGCGGATCGCCTGAACCTCCGGCCCCTCGAGATCCGAAGAGTCGAGGCGCTCCAGGGCTGCCCGGTGACGCTCCGACCGTTGAAGCCCCTCGATCTCCAGGCGGAGGGCCTGGAGGCGGACGCCCTCGGGCGCCCCCTCCGGAATGAGCGAGGCAGCCTCCGCGGTGAGATCCCACCGCCCGGCCCGAGCCATCAGCTCCATGGAGGTCCGGACGAGCTCGCCCACCGATTCCGGATCCTCCGCGCCCACGGCGTCGGTCACGCGTCGGGCGACCCGCAGGGCCTCCCGGGGTTGCTCGGCCTCGACCTCCAGGCGGATCAGGGCTCGGGCCGCCTCCAGGTCCCGGGGATGA
>JAWVZJ010000092.1:0-8351 GCA_033722255.1 Thermoanaerobaculia bacterium
CACGAGCGCCTCGGTCGCGGAGGTCCCCTGCCCCGGCTGGACTGATTGGCCGGACACCCGATCAGGGCCACCCGATGAGTACCCAGCTCGACCTGGTCGCCTCGGCCCCGGGGAAGCTGATCCTGATGGGGGAGCACGCCGTGGTCTACGGCCGTCCCGCCCTGGTGGGAGCCCTCGATCGGCGTCTCCGGGTGAGCTTCCGGACCCGGCGCTCCCCCGGGGTCGACCTCGTGCTCCCGGTCCTGGAGCGACGGATCTCCACCACCTGGTCCGAGATCCGGGACCGAACCGCCCGGGCCCGGCGGCGATGGACTCGGAGGTTCGTGGACGGCGAGGAAGGCGAAGAGCTTCTCCGACTCGGTTCGGAGGACCTGGTCCTGATCGCCTTGGGCGAAGCAGCCGATCTGGCAGGAATCCCCCACCATGGTCTGGTCCTTCGGATCGACTCCGAGATCCCCGTGGGAGCCGGCCTCGGGAGCTCCGCCGCCCTGGCCGTCGCCCTTTGCGGCGGCTACCTCGCCCTCCGGGGGCATCCAACCGATCCGGAGACGATCGCCGAGCTCGCCCTCGAGGTGGAGCGGCGCCAGCACGGCTCGCCCTCCGGCATCGATCACCACGCCGTCCTCCACGGAGGCCTTCTCTGGGCCGAGGGGGGGCCCGACGGGAGACTCGAGACCGAGTCCCTGACCTCGGAGGCCCCGGTGCTCCGCTATCTTCGGGCCTTCGACTCCGGACCTCCCGAGGAGCCCACGGGGGTCGTGGTGGACGCCGTCCGGAAGCGCAAGCTCGTGGACGAGGAGTCGGTGGAGGACCTCTTCGGCCGCATCGAGGTGGCCACTCGGTCCTTCCGGGAGGAGCTCCACGCCACGGATCCCGGTAGGGCCCTGGAAGCGGTGCATTCCTGCGGCCGGGCCCTGGAAGAGCTGGGCGTTGTGCCCCGGGAGGTGCGGGAGCGCACCCGGAGGATCGAAGAGAAGGGGGGAGCCGCCAAGATCTCCGGCGCGGGTTCCCTCTCCGGTCCGGCCGCCGGCTCGATCCTCGTCTTGCACTCCCGCCCCGAACGAATCGCGACCTGGGAGCTCCTGGACGGATGGGACTCGCTGGACACCACTCTCCCCGGGGAGGGCTTCCGGATCGAGGAGGTGCCGTGACCAGCCGGGCCACGGCGGTGGCGCCTTCGAACATCGCCTTCGTCAAGTACTGGGGAGCCGAGGACCTGGAGGAGGTCCGGCCGGCGAATCCGTCGATCTCCATGACCCTCTCCCAGTGCACCACCACCACCACCGTGATCCACGACCCCGGAGCACCCGGGGGACTGCGCCTCCGGCTCCTGGACGCCTCGGGGCGGGAGCAGCCGGCCCCGGACGCCTTTCGTCGGGGTGTCGAGCGCCATCTCCGGGTCCTCCGGCGAGAGCTGGATCTTCCCGGCAGGCTCACCGTGGTCACATCCAACGACTTCCCCTCCGACGCGGGGATCGCGTCGTCGGCCTCCGGCTTCGCGGCCCTGGCCCTGGCCGCCGCCGGCGCCGCCGGCGAGCGACTCTCCCCGGAAGAGCACTCCCGGCTGGCCCGACTGTCGGGCTCGGGATCGGCCTGCCGATCCGCCTGGGGGGGGTTCGTGGAGTGGCCCGGAGACGGAGGATTCGAATCCGCGTCGCCCCTGGCCCCCGCCGACCACTGGGAGCTCGCCGACCTGATCGTTCTCGTGGACACCGAACCCAAGGAGATCTCCTCCCGGGAAGGCCACCGGAGGGCCGCGACCAGCCCCCACTTCCCCCGACGACAGACGCTCCTGCCCGACCGCCTCCAGGGCGTCCGACGGGCCATCCGGGACCGGAGCCTGGACAGGCTGGGGCCGATCCTGGAGCGGGAGGCGATCGAGCTCCATCTCATCGCCATGAGCTCCGAGCCCCCGATCTTCTACTGGAAGCCGGCGACCCTCCGGGTTCTGGATCGGGTCCGGAGGCTCCGCCGGCAGGGGATCGGGGCATGGTTTACCATGGACGCGGGAGCCAACGTCCACGTGATCTGCGAGACTCAGCACGAGGAGGCCGTGGTGGAAGCCGTCGACGGGCTCGTCGGCGTCCAGGGCACGATCCGGGACCGGGTCGGCTCCGGGCCCCGCCGGGTCGAGGAGCACCTGGCATGAGCAGCCCGCCCCTGGTGCTCCTGAAGCTCGGCGGAAGCCTGATCACCGAGAAGGATTCCCGGCGGGTGGTTCGGAGGGAGCTCCTCCGGGCGTTGGCCCGGGAGATCGGTAAGGCCGTACGGGACGGCCACCGGCTGATCGTCGGGCACGGGAGCGGCTCCTTCGGACACCCGGAAGCCGCGGCGGCGGGTCTCGACGAGGGGATCGACGACCGGAACCAGCTCCCGGGGGTCGTCCAGACCCAGGAGGCGGCCCGGGAGCTCCATCGCGAGGTCCTGGGAGCGTTGTCCGACGCCGGGGCCCCTCCCTTCTCCCTCCTGCCCGGCTCCCTCCTGGTGACCGAGTCCGGCGTCCCCGCGAACCTCTTCCCCGAGCCCGTCCTCCTGGCCCTCTCCATCAAGCTCCTGCCGGTCCTCTGCGGCGACGTGGTCCTCGATCGGGACCGGGGGGTGTCGATCTGCTCCACTGAGTCCGTCCTCCTCGCCCTCGCGAACCGTCTCGTCATGGACCGGGAACCGATCGCCCGGGCGGTCTGGCTGGGAACCACGGACGGCGTCTACGACGCCGACGGGAGAACCGTGCCCGAGCTGGACCGATCCCGATGGGAAGCGATGGAGGCTTCGAGATCAACCGAAGGGATCGACGTCACCGGGGGCATCGTCCTCCGGGTGGAGACGGCCCTTCTCCTGGCGGACCTGGGGATCCCCTCCGTGATCTGCGACGGCCGGGAGCCCGAGCATCTTCTCCCGGCCCTGGCCGGAGAGCCGGTAGGAGGCACCCTCGTCCCGGAGACGACGTCGTGACCGCGGATCTCGACGAGCTGCTGGTCAAGACCAGCCGGACCTTCGCCCTCTCCATCCCCTTGCTCCCCCGGCCGACCCGGGAGGAGGTGAAGCTCGCCTATCTGATGTTCCGGATCGCCGACACCTTCGAAGACGCCACCCTGTGGCCCTCCCGGCGGAAGATCCGGGCCCTGGCGGAGCTCCGCGAGCATCTCCAGGGAGAGCCGGACCCGGAGGCCGTGGCCCTTTCGGCCGCCTCCTGGACCTCGGAGCCCCCGGAGGATCACCACCAGGGATACCTGGAGCTCCTGGGGGCGGCAGACGACGTCTTCGAAGCGTACTGGAAGCTCTCCGACCCCGCCCGGGACGTGATCCGACGACATCTGATCCGGACCGTGGACGGCATGTCCGAGTTCGTCTCCGAGGGAGGCGCTTCCGGGGATCTGGAGCTCCGGGATCTGGAGGAGCTTCGCCGGTACTGTTACGTGGTGGCCGGGATCGTCGGCGAGATGCTCACTGATCTCTTCCTCCTGGGGATCCCGGAGCTGGAGCCGGTGGGAGGGCTCCTCCGGGATCGGGCCCGGCAGTTCGGCGAAGGACTCCAGCTCGTGAACGTCCTCAAGGACTCGGCCCGGGATCGGAAGGAGGGCCGGGTCTTCCTTCCCCCGACGGTGGATCGGAGCCGGGTCTTCTCCCTGGCCCGCTCGGACCTGGACCGGGCGGCCGAGTACACCCTCGCCCTCCAGCACTCCGGAGCCCCCCGGGGCCTGGTGGAGTTCAACGCTCTGCCGATCCTCCTGGCCCGGGCCAGCCTGGACCGGGTCGAGACCGACGGCGCCGGGAGCAAGCTCACCCGCCCCGAGGTCTTCGCCCTCATCGAACAGATGAACCGAGACCTCGACGCCGGGCGTGACGTGGTGGAGGGGACACTTCCACCCTCCTTCGGCACCCTTTCGTGACATGGCAACCGCGGATTCCCGTCGGGTTCCTCGGGCACACCCGAGAATGAAGAGGGGCGGTTGACCACTCGATGGTCTCGAGCCAGCCCTCCGTGGTTCGGAGATCGACAGAACAAGAACTCCTCGGCTGGCGACCGGTTTCCGAGGAACCGGGCATGCGTCTCGCGTCGCTCGGTGCAACAGGCCGGACCCATGTCGAGGGTACCCGTCTCCGACCCTGTCGCGGCGGAGAGGGTAGAATCCTTTCCGGCAAGCCCCCATGGACGAGATCGGCAAGTACGAGATCCTGGAAAAGATCGGTGTCGGCGGCTTCGGTGTCGTCTACAAGGGGAGGGATCCGTTCATCAAGCGCCTGGTGGCGGTCAAGACCTGCAGCTCCGACGACGAGGACATCCGCCGCCGGTTCTTCCGGGAGGCGGAGATCGCGGGGAACCTCCACCACCGGAACGTGACCACGGTCTACGACTTCGGCGTCCACGACGAAGTCCCCTACCTGGTCCAGGAGTTCCTGACCGGCGAGGATCTCAAGCAGTTCATCCGGAGCGGACAACCCCTGCTGGACCACACCAAGGTCGACTTCCTGCTCCAGATCGCCGAGGGTCTCCAGTACGCCCACGACCAGGGGGTCGTCCACCGGGACATCAAACCCGGAAACATCCGGATCCTGGAGAGCGGCCGGGTCAAGATCATGGACTTCGGCATCGCGAAGCTGACTCACGCCGAAAGCCAGCTCACGAAGACGGGAATGACCCTGGGCACCTCCGCCTATCTGGCGCCGGAGCAGATCCAGGGTGAGGAGATCACGAAGGCCGCGGACATCTATGCCTACGGTGTGGTGGCCTACGAGCTCCTGACGGGCCGGCGGCCCTTCCGGGGCGAGACCGTTTCCAGCCTCTTCTACCAGATCCTGAACCAGGAGCCCACCCCCGTTGGCGAGATCTGGACCCGCTGTCCGGCGGAGCTCGCCTCGATCGTCGAACGGTGCCTGGAGAAGGAGCCCCAGGATCGCTACTGGAGCTTCTCCGAAGTCATCGACGACCTCCGCCCGATCCGGGACCGCCTCGCCGCCGCCTCCGACGACTCCTCCGCCCAGCCCACCCAACAGCTCGAGATCTCTCAGAGCGTCCAGCCCACGGTGGCCATGCCCTCGGGAGAGATCCGGGAGGCACTGAACGATCTCCGGACCCGGGTGGAGGAGGCCCTGGAGGCAGGAGATCCCACGGCGGCGGAGGTGGAGCTGGCCCTGGCCCGGAAGCGCCACCCGCCGGGCGAGGAGGTGGATTCCGAGATCACCTCCCTGGAGGATCGGATCCGGCGCGTCCGCCGCTCCCAGGAGCAGGAGCGCCAGGAGACGGAGAGGCTGGACGTGCTCGTCGAGCGGAGCCGGGAGCTGGCTTCCATGGGCGAGCCGGAGGAGGCGATCCTGGTCCTGGAGACCGCCCGGGAGCTCCACCCGGAGGACACCCGGATCCAGCGGGCCCTGGACTCCCTGGAGAGGGAGGGCACCATGCCCTCGAGCCTGACGGCGACGGAGTCCGTCCCCCGCCGGAAGATCCTCTCCCGACCGCCCCTCTGGATCGCCGCCGGGATCGCCCTGGTGGGCGTCCTCGTCGCCGTCTTCGTTCTCACCCCTCCCGAGACCCGGGAACAGGGCGCGGAGATCGGGGAGACGGACATCGTCGCGGGCGACGAGTCGGCCGGCGCCGCCCTCCAGAGAGACGCACCGGGCTCGGACCGCCAGGGAGACGGCGAGTCCCCCGGAGAGGAGTTCCCCGGCGACCCGGCCCCCGGAGAGGGAGCTCCTGCCGACACCACTCTCGAAAGCGGGGAACGGACCGGCTCCCTCGACAGCGGGGCCGAGATGCCCCAGACGAGCCCGTCGAATGCGGAGCTCGAAGACCCGGGACCTGCTTCCTCCGGGAGGGAACCGAGCCGGTCTCGAACCGGAGACAACGGTGCTCCTGAGGCGTCCCCAGCCTCCGGAGCCCGGGAGTCGGAGGATCCGCAGGAACGCGCGGCCCCCGGAGAGCCCCCGGCCCCCGCGCCGGAAGTGGCGGAGGCTCGGCGGGAGCTGGCCAGGGGCAACGAGGAGCGGGCCCTGGATCTGGCCCTCGCGGCCCTGGCCCGGAGTCCCGAGGACCAGGAGGCCCGGGAGATCGCGAATCGGGTCGTCGACCAGGCCGCGGAGACCAGCGACGCCGCCGCCCGGGAGGCCCGGTCCATCGGCGCCGCCGACCTCGCCCCCGCCACCTTTCGGGAGGCCACCGCACGCCGGCGGGCCGGCACGGAGGCCGCCGCCGCCGGAAGCCCGACGGCTGCCGTCGACGCCTACTCCGAGTCCGCGTCCCTCTTCCGCCAGGCTGTCCGAGAGGCCCGGGCCGAAACCCGGAGGCGAGAACAGGTCGCCCGGGAGCGACGACGGGAGGAAGCCCGGGCCGAAGAGAGCCGGGAATCCTCCGAGCCCGAGGCGAGTCCGTCCGGTCCCGCCCCGGCCGAGCCAGAGGCCGACGATCCCCGGGAGGAGATCGCCGAGGTTCTCCGCCGCTACGAGGCTGCCTACGAGGCCCTGGACTACCGATCGGTCCAGGCCGTCTATCCCTCCGTCCCCGAGGGCCTGGCCCGGGCCTTCGAGAGCTTCCGGACCTTGGAGCTCACACTCCAGGGCTGCGTCATCGAGCCCGACGGGGACCGGGCCCGGGCACGGTGCCGCATGGAGCAGGTGGCGGAGTTCGCCGGTGGGGGCCCGCAGCGGGAGAACCGGACGGTGGAGTTCCTTCTGGAGCGGCGCGACGGACGCTGGGTGATCCTCGAGCGGACCTTCTCCTGAGCTCTGACCTTCTCCTGAGCTCTACCGGGTCCTTCCGGGGACCCAACCCGATCCGATCGATTCGGGAGCGTCGACTCTCAACCCCCCGGGGGGACCTGGACCGCCGGTCGGGGCGCCCGTCGGCCGGGGGCGAGATGGCCCGCTGTCGCGCAGTGGCCTGGTTCGGTGAGCGGAACCCTCAGTAGGTGTAATCGAGGCCGAAGACCAGGATCACGCCGTCGTCGGCCAGGCCGTCGTCGCTCAGAGAGTAGAGGAAGCTGGAGGAGACCAGGAGGTTTTCCCGGAGATTCATCTTCACTCCCGCCGCACCCAGGAGGATGTCCACGTCGTCCTCTTCGAACTCCACCACCGGACGGAGAGCCGAGCTCAGGGGACCTCCCGGCCCCTCCGTGAAGACGAACTCCCGGTTCACCCGTCGGACCCGGGTGGCGTCCAGGAGGGTCCGCCCCACCAGCTCGGCGGAGAGGGTCAAGCGGGGATCCACCGCCAGGTCGAAGCCGAGCTTGTAGTCGATCTCGTCGGGAACATCGTCCAGCACGTCGCTGCCCCCCGACGACGCCGTGTAGCCCACGTTCAGGTGGGAACCGAGCTTGCCCCAGCTCGTGGAGCCGGCGAAGAAGAGCTCCCCCTGGGTCACTCCGGTCCCCAGCAGATCGTCCTCGTTGCCGGTGGGCAGGCGGAGATCCAGGCCCAGGGCGGCTCCGTTCTGGGCCTCCCCGGCGAACCTCCACTTCGAGCGCAGAAGCACGTCACCGATCCCCGAGGCGCTACCCCCCTCGGAGAACTCCTTCGTGTCGGAGCCGTCGGGAAACCGGTGGATCCCCGGGATCTGCTCCGTGGCGAGTCGGTCGATCGTGAGCTCCGCCCGGGCGTCCAGGTCCACCTGCTGCACCGGGATGGCCAGGGAGACGTCGAACCGCTCCGTGAGCCCGTAGCTGGCGAAGAAGACGGCGGTCTCGGTGTCGACCTCCAGATAGAGCTTGGTGTTGATCAGGTCTCCCTCGAAAAAGGGGTCGGTCCGGTCGTCACCCGCTGGATCCTGGTGAAGGAGCTGGAACTCGAGGTCGCCGCCCTGGAGATCCAGGTCGTCCAGGGTGTCGTAGGAGGCCTGGAGGTAGGTGAACCCGACGTTGCGCTTCCCCTTCCCCAGAGTCTGGGCCCGCTCGGTGAACAGCGGCCCGAAGGAGTCGGTCGTCCGGGTGAACACCCCGAGCTCCTCGTCGAAGAGGTAGGTGAAGCCGCCGGCCGAGGAGGCCAGGGGAAAGGTCGAGAGCTGAAGGGCCAGGCTCTCGTTCAACCGCTGGCTGGTGGCCTGCAGGGCGAGACCCTCGTCCACGAAATGCGTCTCATGGCTCGGGAAGTCCCCGGTGGGAGGGGCCAGGATGATCAGCTCGTCGAAGAGGGAGGGAACGACGTCGGCCAGCCCTCCCCGGGCCGGGGAGGCAACCAGAGTCGGTCCCAGGATCATTCCCACGATCAGAGCCACCGATACCGTTGACCGTCGCAACATAAGCATCTCCTATCCGCCGGAGCCGAGGTCGTCGGCTCCTCGCTGTCCATCGAAATCGGTTGTACGCATGGTACACGACTTCTCTGTTGGCGATCCATGGTTCCTTTGTGGATCCCCGTGTGGC
>JAWVZJ010000093.1:0-8351 GCA_033722255.1 Thermoanaerobaculia bacterium
ATCCAGCGATCCGGTCAGGCTGTGTCACGCCTATCAACGGGCGACGGCGCACGATCTGTTCGCCGATCCCGGTGCGGTGGAGCCCGACCTCGCGGTGTGCGAGCTCGAGAACGAGCGGCCCGGGGCGCTCCAGGCATGGGCCGGAGCCCTCTTCGACGCGATCGGTGACTGGGATTATCGCCAGGCGGCCCGGAAAGTCCGGGCCCCGGCCCTCGTCGTTCAGGGCCAGAGCGACCGGATCACGCCCCCCAGCGGAGCGGAGACCTGGGCGGGGCTCCTGCCCGACGCGAAGCTCCTCCGCCTTCCAGCCACGGGCTATATCCCGCTCCGGGAGCGGCCCCAGAGGACGGCGGAAGCCGTCGAACGCTTTCTTTCCGAGGGCGATCCGAGGTAGCCGAGGCCCCGGCGGGCGTTCAGGCTCCTCGGGGACGATCGGACCTTCCACCGGTTGGAATGGGAGCGATGGAGACCGGAGGGTCGGCGACGCCATCGGGGTCAAGCGATCGCGTCCCGATCCCCGGTTTTCAGATTGCCCATCACCGGTCTTGCGTTACCATCATCCGAAGTATTCGAGATGGGTGATCTCACGAAGCAGACCCGGCCGGATCGGGTCGAGGAGGGTGTCTACGAAGTCGAGCTCTCCCCGGACTGGGACGTCTGGGGCCCGAACGGCGGCTACGTCTCGGCGGCGGTGTTGCGGGCCGTGGGCCGAGAGACCGACAGGAGGAGGCCGATCTCGTACCTCGGCCAGTACCTGGGGCAGGCAGCCTTCCGAAAGGCGAAGATCCGGGTGGAGTGCATCAAGCCGGGTCGCAGGGTCTCGGCCTACACGGCCGGACTCGAACAGGACGGCGAGCTCCTGGTGCGAGCGCTCGTGTGGACCGGCGAGCCCGGCGAGGGACCAGAGCACCAGCTGACCGGCCCCCCGGGATTCTTCGTACCACTGGAGGAGGCCGGCGATCGCCCTCCGGTGGGACCGATGCCCTGCTGGGACAACCTGGAGATCCGGGAGGTGAAGAGCTCCGGCGGCCACTACAGCCACTGGTATCGGTTCGTGCCGCCGCCCGACATCGACGATCCCTTCGCCGACGCGGCCCGGAGCCTGGTGCTCATCGACATGATGCAGTGGCCGGCCCGCTACTACATGACCGAGGACCGGCCGGAGTACGTGGCCCCGAGCCTGGACCTCGCGGTGCGTTTCCACCGTGTCGGCGACACCTCCGAATGGCTGTTCAGCGACGCCCGATCGCCCCTGGCCCGGGAGGGTCTGGTGGCCGGAGAGGCCACGGTCTGGGACGCGGAGGGTCACTGTCTGGCCTCGGGGGGCAGCCAATCGCTGTTGCTGCCTGCGGAGGCACCGTACTGAACCGGTGCCCTTCCCCGGGCTGTGTTAGCGTGCCTCGGTCCGATTCCCATGGTTGCTTCCGCAGATCCGAGGAGGTTCACGATGCAGCGTTCCCTTCGATTCCCGGCCGCCGGAATTCTTCTGGGCGTCCTTCTGGCCATCCTTCCGGCCCTGAACCCGCCGAGCTCGGCGGAGCCCCTGGACGGAAAGCTCCTCGAGGGGCTGTCGGCCCGGAACCTGGGTCCCGCCGCCGTCGGAGGGCGGATCGCCGCCATCGCTGTCCAGCCCGGGGATCCGGAACAGATCTTCGTCGGGGCGGCCACCGGGGGCGTCTGGGAGTCGAACAACGGAGGCTTGACCTGGGAGCCGATCTTCGACGAGGAGGCGGTGGCCTCCGTCGGGGCCCTGGCCATCGATCCGACCAATCCCGACGTCCTCTGGGTGGGCACCGGCGAGGACAACGTCCGGAACTCCACCTCCGTCGGCGGGGGGATCTACAAGTCCCTGGACGGCGGGGAGAGCTGGCGGCTCATGGGGCTGGAGGAGACCGAGAGGATCCGTCGCATCGCCATCCATCCCCGGAATCCCGACCGGATTTACGTCGCGGCCCTCGGCCCCCTCTGGGGGGACGGAGAGGAGCGGGGGATCTACCGCACCACCGACGGAGGGGAGAGCTGGGAGAAGATCCTCTACGTCGACGAGAGGACCGGAGGTACCGAGGTGGTGATGGCACCGGACAATCCGGACAAGCTCTACGCCGCCCTCTGGGAACACCGACGGTGGCCCCATTTCTTCGAGTCCGGAGGGCCCGGGTCGGGGATCTACATCTCCTACGACGGCGGGGACACCTGGAAACGGAAGACCCAGGAGGACGGCCTGCCCGAGGGCGACCTGGGGCGGATCACCTTCGGGGTCTCCCCCGCCGATCCGGACCGGGTCTACGCCCTGGTGGAGGCGGAAGAGAGCGCCCTGATCCGCTCCGACGACGGAGGCGAGAGCTGGAAGAAGGTCAACGAGGCCCACGACGTGGCCGACCGACCCTTCTACTACACCCTCCTGGCTGTCGATCCGGCCAACGCCGACCGCGTCTACAACATCGCCACCCGGCTCCGGGTCTCCATCGACGGGGGCGAGACCTTCGAGCACAACCCGGTCATCGACTGCTGCGAGCCGGGCAACACGGTCCATATCGACAACCACGCCCTCTGGATCGACCCCGAGGATCCGACCCATCTGATCGTCGGAAACGACGGGGGTCTGGCCATCTCCCACGATCGCGGCGCCACCTGGCGTTTCGTGCGGAATCTCCCCCTGGCCCAGTTCTACCACGTGGCCGTGGACGACGATCATCCCTACCATGTGTACGGGGGACTCCAGGACAACGGGTCGTGGCGGGGCCCGGCGGAGATCTGGCAGGCCGGCGACATCCGGAACCTCCACTGGCAGGAGGTCGGATTCGGCGACGGCTTCGACACCATCCCGGACTCGGAGAATCCCCGCCGCGGGTACTCCATGGCCCAGGGTGGCTACCTCTTCCGCTGGAACCTGGAGACCGGGGAGCTCCGGACCATCCGACCGGCCCCTCCGTCCCCCGATTTGGAGCTCCGCTTCAACTGGAACGCCGGCTTCGCCCAGGATCCCTTCGATTCCGACACCATCTACTACGGCAGCCAGTTCCTGCACCGATCCACCGACCGGGGCGAGAGCTGGACGGTGATCAGCCCCGACCTGACCACGGACGATCCCGAGGTCCAGAAGTACAAGGAGAGCGGGGGCCTGACGCCGGACGTCACCGCGGCGGAGAACTACACCACCATCGTGGCCGTGGCCCCCAGTCCCGTGGAGGAGGGGACCCTCTGGGTCGGGACCGACGACGGCCGGATCCACGTGACCCGGGACGGCGGCGAGACCTGGGACCGAGTCGACGAGGGAGCCCGGGGCGTGCCCGACCGAGCCTGGGTTCCGATGATCGATCCCTCTCCCCACGACGCGGGCACCGCTCACGTGGTCTTCGACGACCATCGCCGGAACGACATGGCGACCTACGTCTACCGGGCGGAGGAGTACGGGAAACGCTGGCGAGCCCTGGCCACGGACGAGCTCAGCGGCTACGCCCTCTCGGTGCGTCAGGATCCGGTGGATCCCGACCTGCTCTTCCTGGGCACCGAATTCGGACTCTTCCTCTCCGTGGACGCCGGGGAGAGCTGGACGAAGTTCACGGCCGGGGTCCCCACCGTGTCGGTGATGGACCTCGCCATCCAGGCCCGGGAGAGCGACCTGGTCCTCGGGACCCACGGTCGGGGGATCTACGTCATCGACGACTACAGCGCCCTCCGGGACCTGTCCCCCGAGGACTTCGAGAGCCCGGTGGAGATCCTCTCCGCCACCGAGGGCCAGCAGTACGTGGCCAAGCCCACCTCCTCCACCCGGTTCACCGCCTCCGGCGAGTTCCGGGCGGACAACGAGCCCTACGGGGTCCTGGTCACGTTCCTGGCCTCCGGGGAGGAGCTCCCGCATCCCGACGAGGAGCTCGAGCGGGCCCGGCTGATCCGCAAGCGCCAGGAGTCCGCGGCCGAGGCGGGGCTCGAGGAGGACGTGGAAGACGACGAGGCGGAGCCGGAGGAGCCGAGCGAGGACGACGCCGGCGAAGGGGAGGCGGAACCCGGTGGCGAGGAGGCCGGGGAAGGAGAGGACCTGGACGAAGAGGACGAGGAGGACGAGGAGGACGAGAAGCCCAAGGTCGAGCTCACCGTTCGAGACGCCGGCGGCGAGGTGATCCGCACCTACCGCCATCCGGTCCACAAGGGGATCAACCGGATCGCCTGGGGCTTGGTCCGGGACGGTGTTCCTCCGATGCCGGGTCCCGAGGCGGAGGAGATCGAGGACGGCCTCCCCGAAGGCCCCGCCGTGCCCCCGGGAGAGTACGAGGTCACGCTGACCCTCGGTGACGACGAGGCCTCGACCCCCGTGGAGGTGGCGGCCGATCCCCGCTCGCCCTACTCCCTGGAGGATCAACGGGCCAACCACGCCCTCCAGCTCGAGCTGCTGTCGATGCAGGAGACCGCGGTAGAGGCGGTGAAGCGGATCGTCCACGCCCGGGAGGACGTGGACACGGTGCTGGCCATGCTCGAGAAGAGACACGACACGGAGAAGGAGCCGGCGCTGAAGCCCCTGGAGAAGCGGGCCAAGGCGGTGAAGAAGGAGCTGACGGAGCTCGAGAAGAGGTTCCGGGTGCCCCCGGAGACCACGGGCATCGTCTACGACGAGGACAAGGTCGTCACGAGGATCGGCCTGGCCCGGGCCAGCGTCGCCTCGACCCTGGACGCTCCCAGCCCCAGCGCCCGAACCTACGTGGAGCTGGCTCGCCGGGCCCTGGAGGGAGCCCTGGAAGAGCTCAATCGCTTCCTGGACGAAGACCTCCGGGCTTTCGCCGGAGCGGTGGACGAGGCCGGAATCGGGCTTCTGGCACCGGGAGAGCCAGTCGAGGTCGAGTGAGAGGAGCTCGGCGGACCCGAAGGGCCGGTCGTCCGGAGTGTCCCGTGGGTCAGTCCCGACTCCGTCCAGATCGCGGCTCGTCGAGCCAACTCTGCCAGTTGCGGACGATCCGAATCGGCTCTTCGGACCGAGATTCCGTCGCCTCCAGGATCAGGATGGAATCTTCACCGACCCGGAAATGGCCTTTCCGGAACCGGGAGCGGGTCCCGTATCGGGAGATGTCGAGCTCGATCGTCCTGCGCGTTCCCAGCTCGATCTCTCCCGCCCCGCCGCCGACGGCCACTTCCCTCAGTCCAGCTTCGGTCTCGTAGTAGATGGCACCGTTCCCGTGACTCCACGTCAGGAACGGGCCCCGGGCATCCCCTCGCGAGACCTGCCACCTGCGCTCTCCCTCCGGAAAATCGCTGACGTAGATCTCCCAACGGCCCGTCTCGTTCGACGCGTAGGCGACCCAGTCGCCGTCGGTCGAGAACCGGGGGGAGGTCTGGATGTGGGGCCGGTCCATGAAGGGCGCAATGTCTCGGGAATCGACGGAGTCGCCGATCTCCAGGTAGGCGATGTCCTCTCCGGTGGCGGCCCTCTGCACCATCCCGATCAGGGTCCGACCGTCGGGGGACCAGTCCCCCCGGATCCGAAAGAGGCTCGACTCGAGGAGCCGGCTCTCACGTCCGCTCCCCGAAGCGGACTGGATCCACAGGGGGCCGGGAGCCCCGAGGGGGCGGGTGGAGACCGCGATCCGATCCCCCTCGGGTGAGAAGCGCCCTTCGATGAAGGTCTCGTTCGTGAACGTCACCCGGGTCATCTGGTGACGTTCGAGATCCATCACCCAGAGATCCTGCCCTCCACTGGATGAATCCTGCCGGGCCAGGATCACCTTGCGACCGTCTCGGCTGAGATCCTGGATCCCCATGGGGGCCGGCTCCCCGTAGGTCTCGACCTTTCGACCCTCCATGTCCAGTCGCGCGAGCTGACGCCGGATCGCGCTCGCTCGCCGCCAGGCCAGAGTCCCGCCGGAAGAGACCGAGAAGTTCCCCACGGCTCGCGGTCCGAAGTACTCGACTCCCCGGGCGATCGGTGTCGGGGAGCCCGAGAGCTCCAGGGACTCCGGGTCGAAGGGTTGGGCCAGGAGGTTGCCGTCCCGGACCCAGAACAGGAAGCCGTCTGCGTACTGGGGATTCGATCCCCGCTCGACGAGCAGGCGGGGCGTGCCGGGCTCCTCGATGGAGCTCCCGACGATCTTCGGGGTCCGATCGTCGTCTTGCCGGGCGATGTAGAGCACGTGCCGGTCGCCGGGGAGGAGGTACGGATTTCGGTGCGTGGTTCCCGTCTCGGACTTCGGCTCGGTGACCGGCGACGACTCGCCGCCGGAGTCGGGGATCCTGACCAGCGGACCCCGGATGTCCGGCGCGTAGACGATGGAGCCGTCTCGACTCCAGGTTCCGCCGCGACCCTGGGGAGCGTCGGCCAGGGTCTGGACCGGGCCGCCCTCGGCCGGGATCTTCTTCACCTTCCCGTCGGCGAAGAAGCCGATCCATTCCCCGTCCGGGGACCAAAAGGGGAAGATCGCGTCCTCCGTTCCGGCCAGGACGAGGGTGCGTCCGGAGGTGAAACTCCGGACGAGGAGGGGCGCGCCCTCGCCGTCCGCGATCATGACTACACGGGTACCGTCCGGAGAGAGGGCGATCGCCCCCTCGATGACCCCGGCAAGGCCCGTCTCCGACGGCGGAAGCACCTCGGTCCGGAACGGTTCCGTCGCCGCCTCGATCGTCGCTCTCTGCTCTTGGATCGTTTGGCTCTGTTCCCGGATCCTCGAGACGCCCCAGAGCAGAGCTGCCACCGCCAGCAGCCCGGCGAGAACCGCCAGGCCCCAGGCCAACCGCTCCCGGCTCCTCTCCTCTTCGTCGACCGGGGCGGACGCTCCGAGCCCCGAGCCCCCCTCCATCGCCCACCGGAGATCGAAGGCCACGTCCCGGGCGCTCTGCCACCGCTCCTCCGGATCCTTGGCCACGCAGCGGGAGACGACGTGCTCCAGGATCGGAGGCGAGGCGGGCTCGATCTCCCCGAGGGGCTCCGGGTGTTTTCCGAGGATCGAGGCCATGACGCTGGCCGGGCTCTCTCCCCGGAAGGCCCGGCGACCGGTCGCCATCTCGTAGAGGACGGCGCCCAATGCGAACACATCGGAGCGCGCATCGGCCTTCCGCCCCTCCACCTGCTCGGGGGCCATGTAGGGGAACGTCCCCATCACGACGCCCTCTTCGGTGAGGCCCTGCTCCTGCTTCATCGTCATGGTCGGCAGATCGTCCACCTCGCCTTCCACCCCGGCGGCCACCCGGGCCAGGCCGAAGTCCAGGAGCTTGACCCCATCGGAGGTGAGCATGACGTTGGCGGGCTTCAGATCCCGATGCACGATGCCCTCGCGGTGGGCAGCGTCGAGGGCCTCTGCGATCTGGGCTCCGAGGCAAAGGGTGTCCTCCAGAGGGAGAGCACCCCGCTCCAGGCGCTGCTCCAGGGTCTCCCCCTCCAGGTACTCCATGACCAGGAAGTGCACTCCATCGTCCTCGCCCACGTCGTGGAGCGTGCATACATGGGGGTGCGAGAGCCGGGAGACGGTTCGCGCCTCCCGCTCGAACCGTGCTCGCCGCTCGGGATTTCCCGCCAAGCCCTCCGGCAGGACCTTGATGGCCACCTTCCTCCCCAACCGGGTGTCCTTCGCCTCGTAGACCTCGCCCATCCCTCCCGCACCGAGAGGAGCCAGGATCTCGTAGGGACCGAGGCTACGGCCTGGAGCCAGGGACATCTTCGGCAGTATAGTCGCCACCCGAAAGGCGACCCTTCAGGAAATCATCACTCCCCGACGGTACCCGGCTCGTAGGCTGTCTCAGGAGCCCGCCGACGTCGACCCGGTTCCCGCTGGGTCTCGAAGGCTTCCCTCGGAGCGGATAGACTGCCCGGGTCCCATGAAGGAGAAGCACATCCGGATCCGGATCGAGCAATGTCTCGTCCTGGCCACGGCCTCGAACTGTCCCCGGCGGCAGTTCGGTGCCCTGCTCCTGGACCCGGAGCGCAACGTGGTCCTGATGGACGGCTACAACGGAGGTCCCAGAGGCGGGGGACGGCTCTGCGGGGGGGAGGTCTGTCTCCGGGACGACCGGTCGATCCCGTCCGGCACCCGGTTCGAGATCGGCTGCCACCACGCGGAGATGAACGTGATCTGCAACTGCGCCGCGTCCGGCGTGCCGACGAAAGGAGCCTGGCTCGTGGTGACGGGCGAGCCCTGCACCCTCTGCGCCAAGCTCATCCATCACGCCGGCATCGGGAAGGTGATCGTGGTGGGGGGCGGTTACGCCGGGGAGAACGGGATCCCCTACCTCGAGGAGCACGGCGTCGAGGTCCAGAGCGTGGCGGGACCGCAGGACCCCCGGCTCGAGAAGATCGCGGGGGAAGGTCTACCCACGAGCCCGGAGGGATTCCAGCGCTGACGGCAGTGCCCGACGCACGGCCTGGACTCCCG
>JAWVZJ010000094.1:0-8350 GCA_033722255.1 Thermoanaerobaculia bacterium
CACCGAGATCGAGGCGTGATCCAGGCCGGCGCTGTAATAGGGGTCCAGGAACGAGGCGGCGTCACCGAGGAGGGCCCAGCCCCGATCCATGTATCGGTCCGTGGTGTAGGGAAGATGGCTGTACGCTCGGAAGTCGTCCGGCACGGGAGTCGCGGGAGCCAGGATCTCCCGGACCCCGGGGTGTCCCAGGACGAAACGACGATAGCGCTCCTCGAGCCCTTCCCCCTCCGGTAGCTCGAAGAGGCTCTTGTCCCAGACCACACCGACGGAGGTGGCCCCGTCGGAGAGGGGAATGGTCCAGATCCAGTAGCCGTGACCGCAGAAGTGATTCGTGGCCAGGCCCCGGGCCGGTGGAATGGGATCCAGCCGAGGAGCTCGGGGATCCCTCCCCTGGATCTCCCTCCCGTCGAGGTCGGCAGCGCCCCTCCATCGACCCCAGGCCGCCGCCGTGGGATGCTCCTCGATCCGTCGCCGAATCCGGAGACGTCGGGCGAGGAAGGCGTGCCGTCCCGAGCCGTCCAGAACCCAACGGCACCCGACCTCCCTCCTCGCACCCCGGGATGGTTCGACCGCGACCGTCGAGAGAGGCCAATCGAGGTCCACCGAGCGGATCCGGGCAGGCCGGAGGACGTCGATCCCCTCCCGCCGGGCGTCCTCGATCAGGGACTCGTCCAGGCGGGAGCGATCCAGCTGATAGGCGGGGAGGCGAGGCACCTCGGAGGGACCGGCCTCGCTCATCTCCTCCAGCGTCGACTCCTGGTCTCGGTGGAACCAGTACCGAAGACCGTGCTTGGGAAGATGCTCCCGGGCCAGAAGCTCGTGGAGCCCCAGCACCCTGTGGAGGAAGAAGGCCGAGATCTCCACCGTGGCCTCTCCCACCTTCCGGTCGAACGCTTCGGTCCGCTCGACGACGAGGATGCGGGCGTCGGGATTCCACCGTCGAAGGAGAAGGGCCGCCGAGCTCCCGGAGAACGCCCCTCCGATCACGACCACGTCATACGGATCCCGCGGGTCTTTCGACACGTCGTCGATCGTACCAGTCGGACCATCCCTTGGGCTCGGCTCTGGCGATCCGATCACGATCGAGCCTCGAAATCGAGCCTCCGAGGACTGCATCCCCTGGGAGTCCGTGGTAAGTTCATTGATGCCATGATTTCCAGCCTCGAAGGAACCGCTCGTCTCTCCGTTCTCGCCCTTCTTCCCCTCCTGATGGCCTGTGGGCCCCAGGGCACGGAAGAGGCCGGTGAAGTCGCAGCGCCGACCCCCGAAGAGCAGCAACACGTGGACGCCATGGCCCGGGAGCATGCCGATGAGACACCGCAACCGTCGCCGGCCGTCGAAGGAGGTCCCCACGAGCCGATCGTCACCCGTGAAGTCGAATACGCCGAGATCGACGGACGGACCGTCCGGGGCTATCTCGCTCGCCCCGAGGGCGGGGAGGCCCCCCCGGGCGTGGTGGTCATCCACGAATGGTGGGGACTGAACGACAACATCCGAAGGATGGCCGACAAGCTCGCCGGGAGAGGCTACGCGGCCCTGGCCGTGGACCTCTATCAGGGTCAGGCGGCCTCGGAACCGGATCGCGCTCGGGAGCTGATGCAGGAGGCCACCGGTCGGCAGGAGACGCTGAAGCAGAACCTCCGGACCGCACACGACTACCTCGTCAACGAGGTCGGCACTCCCCGGACCGGAGTTATCGGATGGTGTTTCGGGGGGGGCTGGGCCCTCCGGACGGGCTTCATGATCCCGGAGCTGGACGCCACCGTCGTCTATTACGGCCGGGTGGTCACGGACGAAGAGCGCCTCCGGAATCTGAGCTCACCCCTCCTCGGACACTTCGGGGCCGAGGATCAGGGTATTCCCGTGAACTCGGTCCGGGAGCTCGAGGCGACCCTGGAGGAGCTGGACAAGGCCGCCACGATCCACGTGTACGAAGGGGCAGGACACGCCTTCGCCAATCCTTCGGGAAGCCGGTATCGGGAGGAGGCGGCGGAGACGGCCTGGGATCGGACCCTCGACTTCTTCCAGGAGCACCTGGAGCGGTCCTCCGGAGACTCCGAAGAGTCGGGCTGACGGCAAGGGGTCTCACCGGGGGAGACTCTCGCCTCGACGCTCGAAGCGAGGTCCTCGGGTACCTCGACCCGGAAGGTGATATCTTCGAGGAATGATGGAGGGTTTCGAGGGGAAGAGGGTCCTGATCACCGGTGGTGCCCGGGGACTGGGGCTGGCCATCGCCCGGACCTTCGCCCGGGAAGGCGCCGAGCCGATCCTCGTGGACCTCGACTCCGAGGCTCTGGACGAGGCTCTGGGAGGGCTCCGAGGCCGGGCGGTCTCGGCCCGGGGATACGTCGCCGACGTCACCGACCCGACGGAGGTCGAGGAGCTCCGGGACCGAGTCCACGAGGAGGCGGGTCCCGTGGAGATCCTGGTCAACAATGCGGGAGTCGTGTTCGGCGGTCCCTTCCTGGACGTCCCCCTGGAGAGGCACCTGGCCACCCTCCGGGTCAACACCGAAGGCCTCCTGATCGTGACCCACACCTTCCTCTCCGACCTCATCGTCTCCCGGGAGGGTCATCTGGTCAACATCGCGTCGGCATCGGGATTCATCGGTCTCCCCTACGGGTCCAGCTACGCGGCCAGCAAGTGGGGCGTCATCGGATTCTCCGAGTCGATCCGTCTGGAGCTCGAGAAACAGGGTCACGACCGGGTAGGCGTGACCACTGTGTGTCCCAGCTACGTAGACACCGGCATGTTCGAGGGGGTGGAGCCCCCGAAGCTCACCCGCTTTTTGGAGCCGAACGAGGTGGCCGAGAAGATCCTCTCCGCGGTCACGGACGACGATCCCTTCGTACTGGAGCCCTGGATCGTCAAGGTCACCCCTTTCCTGGCCCGTGCCCTGCCCACGAAGATCTCCGACCGGCTCTCGGACTTCTTCGGCGCCACTACGGGCATGAAGAGTTGGCGGGGACACTGACCGACGACGATCAGCTCCCGGGTCCGATCCCGAAGACGAGGACCTGGGTGACCTGCTCTCCGGCGTTGAAGTTGTCGTCGCTGACCAGGTAGAGGCTCCGGCGGCCGTCGCGAAGCCGGGGACCGAAGGCCATCCCCTCGACGTTGTCCAGGGGAAAGCCGAGGTCCCGCAGGTCCAGGAGCGGATGCTTCGTCACCGGACGGAGCCCCTTGACCCTCTGAAGACTGCCGAAGCGGGCCACGTCCGTGGCTCCCCGGGTCTCCACGGCGAACAACCGGATCGCGAATCCCCGGCCCGTGGCGTACGACCGTTCCAGGGCCAGGAGGGAGTCTCCGTCCAGGGCCAGGAGCTCCACCAGCCCGGCGGTCGCCAGGCCTCCGGATACGGTCGGCGCCGCATGGACCGGCTCCGTGCGGTAGACGAGCTCCCGGTCCCAACGGCCGCCCTCGACGTCCCATCGGAGAATCCGGCTGAGGCTACCGCTCCCGGGATCGGCCGCGGGACCGTCCTGTCGGAGCGCGTTCTCCGTTGCGGTGAACAGGAATCGTCCCCCGGGGGTCAGGGTCAAGCTCTCGAGAGCCCTGTTCTGCCGGGGACCCCCGTGGACGCCGATCCGCACATGGCTCGGAAGCGGGATCTCGTCCTTCCAGACGCCTCGGGGATCGAACCGGGCCAGAAAGGGATTCAGCCCCTTCCTCACCCAGCCCTCGGACGCCACGTAATACCCCCCACCCGGCGCCGAAGCCAGACCCTCGGGGTCCATGCTGAGTCCCCGACCCTCCCACCCCCGCAAGGGGATCCAATCCTCCACCGTCGCCTCGAGGCTCGGCTCCGGCTCCAGATCGAGGTCCAGGCGGACACGGTAGATCCTGGGCGGCCCGAAGTCTCCCTTGTCGTCGGAGAGGATGTGGAACCGACCCTCTTCCGGATCGTAAAACAGGCCGGACAGTCCCCCGACGGGAATCTCGTCCTGTCCAGGGGGAATCTCCGTCCTGGCGAGGAAGGAGAGCTGTGACGGTCGGAGGACGGGACCGGCTCCGACGGCATCCGGTGCCGGCATTCCGCAGCTCAGAAAGGCGAGGCCCAGCGCGAGACCCACCAGACGGGGGACCACGTCACTCCTTCGTCGGGACCGGGTTTCGGGTCGCATGGCGCGCAGACGATACCCGATCCCGAGCTCTCACCGGTCCGGAAGGTCGACACCGGCGGACGCCCCGCTCCGGTCCGGCTCCTTCCCGATCCCCCTCCTTCTACAATCCGACCGTGCGGAACACGTCTCGATTCGCCCTCCTGGTGTTGGGCACCGTCCTCCTGGTGATCCTCTGGGGGGCCTACGTCCGGGCCACGGGCTCCGGCGCAGGCTGCGGATCCAACTGGCCCCTCTGCAACGGAGAGGTCCTCCCCCGGGCTCCGGCCGCCGAGACCCTGGTGGAGCTCACGCACCGGATCTCCAGCGGGATCGCCCTCCTCCTCGTCGTGGTCCTGGTCGTCCTCGTCTTTCGGCGGTTCCCCCGGGGCCACGCAGCCCGCCTCGGGGCGGTCTGGTCCCTGACCTTCATGCTCACCGAGGCCGGAGTGGGGGCCGGGCTCGTCCTCTTCGAGCTGGTGGCGGAAAACGAGTCCATGGCCCGGGGCCTGTTCATGGCGGTCCATCTGATCAACACCTTCCTCCTCCTGGCGGCCCTTAGCCTCACCTGGCTCTGGTCGACCGGCCATCGCCGACCCCGGAGGATCCTCTCTACCCCTCCCGGCCGCCTTCTCCTCCTGGCCCACCTCGCCCTCCTGGTGGTGGGGATGAGCGGCGTCATCAGCGCCCTGGGCGACACGCTCTTTCCGGCCGAGACCCTCCGGGAGGCCCTCCGGCAGGACCTCTCTCCCACCGCGCACCTCTTCGTCCGGCTCCGGAAGTACCATCCCCTGCTGGCGGTGATCGCGGGGCTGGGAGTGATGGTCCTCCCCCGTTGGATCGAGGAACGGTGGAGCCTCCGGGGAGACCGTCGTCTCGGGGAAGCCCTGGGACTCCTGGTCCTGGTCCAGGTCGCGGTGGGGATCGCGAACGTGGCCCTTCTGGCCCCGATCTGGCTCCAGCTCGTGCACCTGCTCCTGGCCGATCTCCTGTGGATCACCCTCGTCCTCTTCTCTGCCTCGGTGCTGATTCCGGCCCAGGGCTCCGGAGCACCGGCCGCCGGCTGAGCCCTCCCCGGAGCCGACCCCCCGTCGACGACGGCCCGGCTCTCCGAGTCGTCGTCGGCCGCTTTCCAGAGCGCATCCGCTCCTCAGCGACTCCGCCGGCGGTCCACCCGGATCCTCTTTCCCGGGTCCTGCTTCCGGATCCACCGGAGGAAGCGGGAGATCTGGGGGTGGGACCGGAGGTGCTCCAGGGTGTTGAGGTCCTCCGCCAGCTCCTGGTTGGTGAAGAGGGCGTGGATCTGGCGGTGACAGGCGGGACATAGATCCGCCGTCGCACCCTCCTGGCCACCCTTCTGTCGCGGCGTCAGATGGTGAACCGTCGTCCTCGGCGTCCGGCGGCCACACAGATCGCAGCCACTCTCCTCAGGCACCCGGATCACGCCCCGGGGGGCTGAGGGCGAGCTTGGGGACCGTGGTCTGGTAGGGGCCCTCCACGGACGCGACGATCCCTTCGAAGACGGCCCTGGCCAGGAGCTCCCGGTTGCAGGCCTCGGCCAGGAACTCGAGCTGGGCCGCGTGGGTGAGGAACTCGTGCTCCACCAGGACAGCCGGCATCTCGGTTCTCCGGAGGACGGCGAAGTTGGCGGTCTTGATGCCCCGGTTCCGATGGTCGGGGAAGTGGTAGAGCAACCGGTCGAGAATGTGGAAGGCCAGGGAACGTCCCTCCCTGGATCCGGGAAAGTAGAACACCTCCATTCCTTCGGCCTCCGCGGTCGCGGCGGCGTTGGCGTGGAGGCTCACGAACAGATCCGCCCCGTACCGATTCGCGAAGGCTGCCCGGGCGTCCGGGGCCAGGGTCCGATCCTGGCGGCGGGTCAGGATCGTCTCCCAGCCGTGGGATCCGATCTCCGATTCCAGGTGACCGGACAGGGCCAGGTTGACCTCCTTCTCCTGGAGCTCGAACGGTTCCCGGCCGATCGCGCCGGGATCGGTTCCCCCATGACCGGGATCGAGACAGATTCGCACCGTTCGGACTCCGCCCACGACTATAGCTCGCTGGCGTCCCTCCGGGCATCGACTCCGGATCACAGCTGGAGCGCACCACAGGGGTCCTCACCAAGGATCCGGGTCGAATGCCTCTCGCCATCGCGGTTCCAGTGTCGACCAGTCGAATCGCTCCGAGATCATTTCGTAGCTCCGGCACCGCCAATCCTCCAGGTTCTCGATCCGCTCTCGCAAGGTGGAGCCGAGCTCTCCCCGCGGATATCGGAGTTCCCGGGGCCAGATCTCCGGATAGACGAGATCGTCGGGTACTACGGGAAGCGCCCCCGCCGCCGCCGCCTCCAGGACGGCCAGCCCCTGGAACTCGTGCCGTGCCGTGGAGACGACGAAGTCCGATCTGGCCAGCTCCCTGGCGTACTCCTCCCGGGAGGGGACGTATCCCCATCGGTCGATTCGATCGCTCAGGGTCTTCCGGGCCTCCTCGAAGATCCGGGGCCGCCGCTGGAACTGCTGTCCCAGGACCACCAGGCGAAACTCCACCCCATCGTCGCGGAGCGTCTCCAGGGCCCGGAAGAACACTTCCGGGGCCTTGTCGTGCTCCCAGCGGTGGTTCCAGGCGATCCGGGCCGGGCCGGACCGCCGACCAGCTCGCTCCCGGGCCTCCTCGAAGATCCCGGTCTCCACCGGAACCGGGAGGATCCGGGATCTCCCCCGGACCGCCTTCACCACTCCCGGAGGCCTGGCGTCAGGCATTCGGTCCAGGAATCCCGGAACCGCCGCCAGGAACGAGTCCCGGTTGAAGGCCGAATTCCAGAGCACTCGATCGGCGGCCAGGGCCGTCTGGAGATTGGTCCAGGCGTAGTGGTGGTCCCTCTCGTCCTCCACCCGGACCGGATACTCGAGCTGGTTCTCGTGGAAGTAGACGACCAGCGGCAACGTCCGCCCCTTCGGCGGCAAGAGCCCCCGGAGGGCGGCTCCGTCCAGGAGGGACGTGGTAAGGATCCCCGCGCAGCCCGTCGGGGGTTCCTCGCGCCATTTCCGGGCGAAGTGGACGGCGGCTCCTCGCATCCGCCACTTCCATTTCCTGGGCGGCAGGGACCAGACCTCCAGCTCGATCCCCGAGTGCTTTCGGAGGCCCTGGATGAGTGCCCGATGGCTCCCCCCGAGGTAGGGCTCCAGGACCAACCATTTCCCGCCTCCGGACACGACTTCGAGCCTACGATCGGAGGGCCGGTCGCCCGCGGTGCCGCAGGGAGCGATCTGTCGGGTCGGGAATCGCACCTGCGCCGCCTCCGAAATTCCCCCGGCCTCCCTCCCCTCCGGCCTCGGGGCGTGCATTCTTCGCTCCTTCCTCCCCGGAGAGAATCCCGAATCTCCGTCGTCGGTCGGCGGTGCCGAAGCCGGGGGTCCATGGCTTGCACGAGACACCCCGGCCCCTCGCGATGCAGCCGCGAGCCGTCTTCGACCGGGGTCCGGAGTCTTGGGCAGGACGCATGCAGCCACTCTACCCGGGATCGTGATCCGTCAGCCCTCCCTGAACCAGCTCGCTCTCTCTAGGAGTCAGCGCTCCCTGGATGCCGGATCCTGGCGAATGCTCACCCTGGCCACGATAAAGTCGCTCTCATGGCCCTGACCTACGGCGACTACCTGGCTCTGGACGAGCTCTTGGATCTCCAGCGACCCCGGTCCGAGGGACCGGAGCACGACGAGATGCTCTTCATCGTGATCCATCAGGTCTACGAGCTCTGGTTCAAGGAGATGCTTCACGAGATCGACGAGCTGAAGGAGAGGCTGTCCACAGGTGACACTCCCGCCGCCCTCCACACGCTGAAGCGGATCCTCACCGTTCTCAAGACCCAGGTCGGACAGGTCGACATCCTGGAGACCATGACTCCGATCTCCTTCAACTCCTTCCGGGACCGCCTCGACACGGCCAGCGGCTTCGAGTCGTACCAGTTCCGGGAGCTCGAGTTCGTCCTCGGACACAAGAGGGATCCGGTCCTGCGCCACTACCCAGCGGGTACGCCGGAGAGAAGGCGCCTGCAGCGGCGACTGGAGGAGCCGAGCCTCTGGGATGCCTTCCTTCGATTCCTGAGCGACCAGGGCTACGAGGTTCCGGAGGCGGACCTGGACCGGGATCCCAGCGAGCCGACCCGGGAGTCCCCGGAGGTCCAGGAGATCCTGCTGCAGGTCTACGCAGACGACCCCCTGGCCAGTCAGGTCTGCGAACGCCTCGTGGATCTC
>JAWVZJ010000095.1:0-8305 GCA_033722255.1 Thermoanaerobaculia bacterium
GGCTCTGACGGCCTCTTCGGGGTGGACCGAACGAGCCCTGTCCGACGGCTTGAGAGTCGATCTGTACAATGGCGTGGCTGCCGCGGCCGAAACCTGCCCCGCGGTCCCGATCCGTCGAAAACAGGTCCATCGCACACCGATCGCGGCTTCCGGTCGCGACGAGGAGCTCCATGAGCAAGAGATACCGAATTCAATTTCCGCCCGCCGATCTCGACGAGCTGGGCCAGGACGAGGTCTTCTTCTACCTCCTGGACGGAACCGACAAGCGGAAGATCCGCCTCCACGACTACGACGAGATGTACAGGTTCCCGGGCCTCTACGAGCAGGTCGTCTACGAGCGACTGAAATGCCACTCGCCGTCGAAGGTCCGGGACGTCCTGGTGTCGGCGATGGAGCAGAGCGGAAAACGATTCACCGAGAACCGAGTCCTCGATTTCGGGGCAGGGAACGGGAAGGCCGCAGAAGTCTTGAACGAGGTCGGGGTGGCCCGACTGGTGGGGGTCGACATCATCCCCGAGGCCGAGGAGGCGGCGGAGCGAGACCGGCCCGGGATCTACGACGCCTACTACACGGCCGACTTCTGCAACCTCACCGCCGAGCAGCGAGAGGAGCTCTCCTCCTGGTCCCTGGACTGCCTGGTCACCGTGGCCGCCCTGGGCTTCGGAGACATCCCCCCGGAGGCGTTCATGGAGGCCTTCAACCTGATCGACGAGAACGGTTGGGTGGCCTTCAACATCAAGGAGAGCTTCCTGGAGAGGAGGGACTCCACCGGATTCTCGAAGCTGATCCGGGAGTTGATGTTCTCGAACTATCTCAAGCTCTACCACCTGGAGCGCTACCGCCACCGGATCTCGGTGGACGGCAAGCCGCTCTACTACTACGCCTTCGGCGGCCGGAAACGGGGCAACGTCACGAAGGAGTTCCTCGCCGAGGTCGGAGTCTGACGAGACGGGGCCGGCGGCTCCTCCGGCCCCGTCATCCCCCTCAGTACTCCTCCAGATACCGTTCCTGCTCCCAGGGATGGACGCTGGAGATGTACTCGTGCCACTCCTGGCGTTTCGACTCCAGGAAGAGATCGTAGATGTGATCTCCCAGGGCCTCCTGGAGAACATCGTCCTTCTCCAGATTGTCCAGGGCCTCGGAGAGGTTGGCGGGAAGCTGCTTGATCTTCTTCCGCCGCTTCTCCCGCTCGCTCATCTCGAAGATGTTCTTGTTCACCGGGGGCCCGCACTCGAGCTCCCGCTCCATCCCGTCGAGCCCGGCCGCCAGCATCACGGCCAGGGCCAGGTAGGGGTTGCACGCAGGATCGGGGACCCGGAGCTCACACCGGGTGGACATCCCCCGTTTCGCCGGAACCCGGACCAGGGGGCTTCGGTTCTTCTCCGCCCAGGCGATGTTCACCGGGGCTTCGTAGCCGGGGACGAGCCGCTTGTACGAATTCACCAGGGGGTTGGTGACGGCCACCAGAGCCGCCGCGTGGTCCAGCAGGCCGCCGATGTACCCCTTGGCCAGATCGGAGAGCTGAAACTCGGCCTCCTCGTCGAAAAAGGAATTCTCCTCGCCGTTCGCCAGCAGGCTCTGATGAGTGTGCATCCCGGAGCCGTTGACTCCGTAGATCGGCTTCGGCATGAAGGTGGCGTGGAGACCGTAGTCCAGCGCCACCTTCTTGACCACGAACTTGAAGGTCACCACGTTGTCCGCGCACTCGATGGCCTCGGCGTACTTGAAATCGATCTCGTGCTGACCGGGGGCCACCTCGTGGTGCGCCGCCTCCACCTCGAAGCCCATGTCCTCCAGGATGACCACGATGTCCCGACGGCAGTCCTCTCCCAGGTCCACGGGGGTCAGATCGAAGTAGCCGCCGACGTCGTGGGTCTCGTCGGCGATGACGTCGCCCTTCTCGTCCCGCTGGAAGAGGAAGAACTCCGCCTCCGGTCCCGCCACCATCGTGTACCCGAGCTCCGCCGCCCGCTCCACCTGGCGCTTCAGGGTCAGACGAGGGCATCCCGCGAAGGGAGATCCGTCGGGTAGATAGACGTCGCAGATCAGTCGGGCGACCTTGGAGCCGTCAGGACTGTCCCACGGGTTCAGCCGGAAGGTGCCGTAATCCGGGACCAGGAGCATGTCCGACTCCTCGATCCGGGTGAAGCCCTGGATCGAGGAGCCGTCGAACATGATCTGCCCGTCCAGGGCCTTCTCGAGCTGGCTGCGGGGAATCTCCACGTTCTTGATGATTCCCACGATGTCGGTGAACTGGAGGCGAACGAAACGGACCCCTTCGTCGTCCACCGTCTTGATGATCTCTCCCCTCTTCACGAGCCCCTCCTTGTCTTGCGTGGTGTCGGTCGATTTCTGACGATTTCGCGGATTCTACTCGTCATCAACCCAAAAAACAAGCCTTTTTTTGCGCAATGAGACTCAAATCTTGGCAAAACGCACAAATTCGTTGAACACTGGACTTGCGACGCCGTCCTGGAGCAGGACCCTCCGAAGCCGACTCCGGGGAAGTTCTCCGACGGAGCTCCACGAAGGATCTACCGCGGCTCCGGATCCAGGGAGAGGACCTCGGATCCTCCAGGTTGGATATCCTCGAATCACGCCAGAGAGAAGACCCGTCCGGAGGGAGACCGGCACCGTATCGAAATCGACGGGCAGGCCGGACGGACAGCCCTGGAGGGACAGCGATGGCAGACGAACCGATGATCTACCCGATGGACGAGCACAACCGGGAGCTCGTCCATCACGTCCATCCCCCGGACTGGACCGATCCGGAACCGAAGAGTCGATATCACCTGGTGGTGCTGGGGGCCGGGACCGCCGGCCTGGTCACCGCCGCCGGCGCCGCGGGCCTGGGAGCCGATGTGGCCCTCGTCGAGAGACATCTGATGGGGGGGGACTGTCTCAACGTGGGATGCGTTCCCTCGAAGGGCCTCATCGGTGCCTCCCGGGTCTGGCACACCGTCCAGAGCGGTAGCGCCTACGGCGCTCCTCCCCACGTGGGTCGGGGCGACTTCTCCAAGGCCATGGAGCGGATGCGGAGGATCCGGGCCGGGATCGCTCCCCACGACAGCGCCGAGCGCTTCTCCGAGCTGGGCGTCGACGTTTTCCTCGGCGAGGGCCGTTTCGTCTCCGAGGACGCCATCGAGGTCGGCGGCCAGCGCCTCAACTTCCGGAAGGCGGTCATCGCCACCGGAGCCCGAGCGGCAGCCCCTCCGATTCCCGGCTTGGACGAGGTCACCTACCGGACCAACGAGACCATCTTCTCCCTCACCGAGCTCCCCCGGAGCCTCGGAGTCTTGGGCGCCGGCCCGATCGGCTGCGAGCTCGCCCAGACCTTCGCCCGCTTCGGAAGTCGAGTGACGACGTTCGAGATGGAGGACCAGGTGCTTCCCCGGGAGGATCCCGCCGCGGCCGAGCGGGTCCAGGAGGCCCTTCGCCGGGACGGCGTGACCCTGGAGCTCGGGGTCCAGGTCCGAGAGATCCGTCCCGGCCGGGAGGCCGGAGAGACGATCGTCCGGTTCGAGGGAGCCGACGGGACCACCGAGGTCCCGGTGGAGGAGCTTCTGGTCTCCGTGGGTCGGGCTCCCAACGTGGAAGCCCTGGATCTGGAGACGGCCGGGGTGGAGTACGACGAGAAGGGAGTGAAGGTCGACGACCGCTACCGGACGACGAACTCGGACGTCTTCGCCTGCGGGGACGTGGCTTCTCCGTACAAGTTCACCCACGCCGCGGACGCCATGGCTCGAGCGGTGATCCGCAACGCTTTCTTCTTCGGCCGGGAGAGGTCCAGGGACCTGGTGATCCCTTGGTGCACCTACACCGATCCCGAGGTGGCCCACGTCGGAAAGTACCCCTGGGAGCTGGAGGAGGAGGGCATCGAGTACGAGACGATCGAGATCGACCTCGCCGACGTGGATCGGGCCCTCCTGGACGGGGAGGAGGACGGATTCCTGAAGATCCAGCATCCTGCCGGAAGCGACGAGATCCTGGGAGCCACTGTGGTCGCCGCGCACGCGGGAGACCTCCTGGCCGAGCTCTGCCTGGCCATCACCCACGGGGTCGGGCTCTCGAAGATCGCAGACACCATCCACTGCTATCCGACCCAGGCCGAGGCGATCAAGAAGGCCGGCGACGCCTACAATCGCAAGCGCCTCACCCCGAAGGCGAAGAAGCTCTTCTCCCTCTGGTTCAAGATCTTCCGCTGAAGATCCCGGTTCCCGGTCCACGCTTCCGACAGCCGGGACCGGAGAGACCCGGGCCGGGAGAGCGTTTCAGCGAACCCGGAGAGCCGATCGAGACCAACCACCGAACGTACGATGGGATCGGCACCGAGCCGAGGACGCCGGGCCGTCACCGATTCGCGACCCGTCGGATAGCCTTCGAGCCGTGACCGCCATTCTGGGGATCTCCGCCTACTACCACGACTCCGCCGCCGCCCTCGTCGTGGACGGCGAGATCGTGGCCGCCGCCCAGGAGGAACGGTTCAGCCGGGAGAAACACGATCACCGCTTCCCCCAGCAGGCCATCGACTACTGCCTCGAGGAGGCCGGGCTCCGGCCCGAGGAGCTGGACCTGGTCGGGTTCTACGACAAGCCGATCCTGAAGTTCGAGCGGCTCCTGGAAACCTACCTGGCCTTCGCCCCCGTGGGCTTTTCCTCCTTTCGCCGCGCCATGCCCCTCTGGCTGAAGGAGAAGCTCCACCTGCCCCGGGAGATGCGTCGCGGGCTCCGGGACGGCTACTCCCGGCGCTTCGTCTTCCCGGAGCACCACGAGTCCCACGCCGCCAGCGCCTTCTTTCCCTCTCCCTTCGAAGAGGCAGCGATCCTCACCCTGGACGGGGTGGGGGAGTGGGCCACGGCCACCTTCGGCCAGGGTCGGGGGAACCGGATCGAGCTCACCCACGAGCTCCGCTTTCCCCACAGTCTCGGTCTCCTCTACTCGGCCTTCACCTACTTCTGCGGCTTCCGGGTGAACTCGGGGGAGTACAAGCTCATGGGGCTCGCCCCCTACGGGGAACCCCGCTTCGTGGACCGGATCCTGCATCGCCTGATGGATCTGAAGGAGGACGGATCGTTTCGGCTCGATCTCTCCTACTTCAACTACTGCCAGGGTCTGACCATGACCAGTCGGAAGATGAATCGGCTCCTGGAGGGGCCGCCCCGGCAGCCCGAGTCTCCCCTGGGCCAGCGGGAGATGGATCTCGCCCGGTCGATCCAGGAGGTGACGGAGGAGGTGATGCTCCGCTCCGCCCGCCACGTCCACGAACAGACCGGAGCCCGGAACCTCTGCCTGGCGGGAGGCGTGGCCCTGAACTGCGTGGGCAACGGCCGGATCCTCCGGGAGGGGCCCTTCGAGCGGGTCTGGATCCAGCCGGCGGCGGGGGATGCCGGTGGCGCCCTGGGGGTGGCCCTTCTCATCTGGTACCAGCTCCTGGACAACCCCCGGACCCCGGAGGCCGCAGATTCCATGCAGGGCGCCCGGCTGGGACCGAGCTTCGGGGCCGGCCGGATCGAGGAGGCTCTGTCGGCAACGGGAGCGACCTACGAGGCGCTGGACGGACCGGCGTCGGTCTGCCGCCGCACGGCGGAGCTCCTGGACGAGGGGAGGGTCGTGGGCTGGTTCCAGGGGGCGATGGAGTTCGGGCCCCGGGCCCTGGGGGGCCGGAGCATCCTGGGGGACCCCCGGAGACCCGAAATGCAGCGCAGGATGAACCTGAAGATCAAGTTCCGGGAGTCATTCCGCCCCTTCGCCCCCAGCGTCCTGACCGAGCGCTCCGAGGATTACTTCGCCCTCGGAGCGGAGAGTCCCTACATGCTCCTGGTGGGGCCGGTGTCGGAGGAGAGGCTCCGGGAGCTTTCTCCGGAGGAGCGTGACGCCACCGGGGTGGACCGCCTCCGGGTCCTCCGCTCGGAGATCCCGGCCGTGACCCACGTCGACAGGTCCGCCCGGGTCCAGACCGTGGATCCCGGGCGGAACCCCCTCTACCATCGGCTGCTCCGGGCCTGGGAGGAGCGGACCGGGTGCGGAGTCCTGATCAACACCAGCTTCAACGTCCGGGGAGAGCCGATCGTGTGCACTCCGGAGGAGGCCCTGCGGTGCTTTCGGGCCACGGGGATGGACGCCCTCGTGCTGGGTCGGTTCGTCCTGGTGGCGGAAGAGCAGCCGGAGGGATTCCGCATCGCCCCGGAAGAACACCTCGAACGTTTCGAGCTGGACTGAGAAACGGACCGAAATTCCATGATCGAGATCCGGCACGATCCGAGCGACCGGGACCTCCGCTTCTTCGGGCTGGCCCTCCTGGCCTTCTTCGCCCTCCTGGGGGGGATCCTCCGGTATCACCTGGGGCCGAACCCGGTGTCGAAGGGTCTCTGGATCACCGGAGCCGTCGTCGTCGCTCTCTACTACGTCATCCCCGGTCTCCGGAGACCGGTGTTTCTCGGATGGAGCTACATCACCTATCCCCTGGGCTGGTTCCTCTCCTTCCTGGTCCTCCTCCTGACCTACTACCTCGTCCTCACTCCCATCGGCTGGCTGCGACGCCTGGCAAGGGGCGATCCTCTGGCCCGGACCCCGGACGCGGACCGGGCCAGCTACTGGGAGGAGAGGGAGAGCTCCGATCCCGACCGGTATTTCCGGCAGTTCTGATCCTTCGGGTATGATGCATCTCCCCGAGAGGGACACCATGAGCTCCGCCGAACCGAAGAACGACTTTACCCGCCGGGCCCAATCCGAGACACCCGGCCTCGTCCGAGAGCTCTGGGACTTCCTCCGGGAGAACAAGAAGTGGTGGCTCGGTCCGATCGTGGCCGTCCTCCTCCTGGTCGGCGCCATGCTCCTGGCCGGAGGCTCGGCGGCCCCCTTCATCTACGCCCTCTTCTGATCGGAAGCCCCGCCGATGCCCGTCGAACCGGAAGACCTCACCCGATTCAGCCTCTTCGAGGGCCTCGACCGGGAGAACCTGGCCGAGCTGGCGTCCCGAATGCGCCGGACCACCTTCCCCTCCGGGACCCGGATGCTCTCGGCCCAGCAACCGGGAGAAGCCGTGTACCTCCTGGAGGAGGGTGCCGTGAAGATCCAGCTCGACCGGGCCGACGGGAGCGAGACCACCCTGGCCCTGCTGGGCCCCGGGGACACGGTGGGTGAGATGAGCCTCCTGGACCACCACGGCCGCTCGGCCAACGTGGTCACCCACGAAGACAGCGTCTGCCTCTGGATGGACCGGAGGGCCTTCCTGGACAGCGTCGACTCCATGGAGGGGCTCAGCCGGAACATCGTGCATCAGCTGAGCCAGAGACTCCGGGCGGCGAACCAGCAGATCCTGGCGCTGTCGACCCTGGACGTGGCCGGGCGGCTGGCCCGGCAGCTCCTCACCTTCGTCTCCCAGTACGGAGAAGAGACCCGGGAAGGGATCCTCATCCCCTTCTCCCTGACCCAGTCGGATCTGGCCGGCATGGTGGGAGCCACCCGGGAACGGGTGAATCGGGTGGTGGTCCAGCTCAAGCGGGACGGGGTTCTCTCCGTGGATTCCAGGTACCGGATCACGGTCCACGAGATCGAGCCTCTGGCCGAGCTCTGTCGCTGAGCCCGGGATTCCGGGGGCAAGAGACCGCGGGGCCCCGGGCAACGGGCCGGCACCGAGGAGAGCTCCTCGGCAAACGGAGGATCGTCCGGAGACGGCGGAGGTCATGCGACCCGCGCAGGGAGACCGACGAGCACCCTGGCGAGGGCGCCGACGTTCACCTGAAGGCAGTGAAACAGTAGACACGCAGTCGGTCATGGTCTTGACTGCGGAACGACCGGACTTTCTCTACAGTGGCTGGGCACCCGGCTTCCGGACCCTCGAAAATCCTGTCCGCGGCCGCCAAAACGGAGATAGACCATGAAGCACCGAGCCCTCTCGATCCTCGTCAGAAGCCCTTTCCTGCTCCTCGCTGCGCTCCTCGCGGCAGGGTGCAGCAGCGACGGAAGCCCCACCGAGAGCCAGATCCAGGCCGCCAGTGCAAGCCTGTCCGGCTCCGTGACCCTGGGTAGCCAGGGTGCCGTAATGAACACGACCGGCGAGGCCAGCTCCGGCGTGACCGTCCGGGTTCAGGGCACGGCTCTCTCCACCACCACCGACGCCTCGGGGCAGTTCCATCTGCCGGGAGTGCCGACCGGGAACCAGGTGGTGGTCTTCGAAACCGGTCAGTCCGCGGCTCCCCTGTCGATTCAGGACATCCGACCGAACGAACGGATCCGGGTCGACGTGACGGTGCGGGGGACCTCGGTCACCGTGGACTCCATGGATCGGAGTAGCGAAGATCCC
>JAWVZJ010000096.1:0-8205 GCA_033722255.1 Thermoanaerobaculia bacterium
CCTCGGTCTCCGCCAGGAGATGAAAGGCGTCCACCGCCTCCGAGTCGGTGGCGATCGTGTACTCGATCCTCCCCTCCTCGGCGAGCTGCACGTGCTCGGGACCCACGGCCGGATAGTCGAGGCCGGCGGAAACGGAGTGCGTGCCGGCGATCTGGCCCTCGGCGTCCTGGAGGACCCGGGTCCTGGTGCCGTGGAGGACACCGACGGAGCCTCCCCGGAACCGGGCCGCGTGCTCCCCCAGGGTTTCTCCGGACCCGCCGGCCTCGACTCCGATCAACCGGACTCCGGAATCCTCCAGGAAGGCGGAGAAAAGACCGATGGCGTTCGACCCCCCACCGACGCAGGCGATGGCCAGATCCGGGGTCTTCCGACCGGCCTGGACCTTCAGCTGGTGCCGTGCTTCCTCTCCGATCACCCGGTGGAAGTCCCGGACCATCCGGGGATAGGGATCGGGCCCGAGGACCGAGCCCAGGACGTAGTGGGTATTCTCCACCGTGGTCACCCACTCCCGCATCGCCTCGTTGATCGCGTCCTTCAGGGTACGGCTCCCGGCGTCCACCGGGATCACCTCGGCCCCCAGGAGCCGCATCCGATGGACGTTCAGGCGCTGTCGCTCCATGTCCTCGGCCCCCATGAAGATCTTGCACTCCAGGCCCAGGAGCGCTCCCGCCGTGGCCGTGGCCACGCCGTGCTGCCCGGCCCCCGTCTCGGCGATGATCCGCTCCTTGCCCATGTGCTTCGCCAGCAGCGCCTGGCCGACGGCGTTGTTCAGCTTGTGGGCGCCGGTGTGGAGCAGATCCTCCCGCTTCAGATAGACCCGGGCCCCACCCAGGGTCTCCGTGAGCCGCTCCGCGTAGTAGAGGGGAGTAGGACGGCCCGCGTAGTGGGCCAGGAGGTCGTCCAGCTCCCGTCGGAACGCCCTCTTGCGGCTGATCTTGTCGTACCCCTTCGCCAGCTCGGCCAGGGGCGCCATGAGGGTCTCGGGAACGTATCTCCCCCCGTACCGTCCGTAGTATCCCCGTTCGTCAGGTCCCGTCCTTCGCCTCGCCACCATCTACCTCCTCGAAAAGTCTCTTCATCGCCTTCCAGTCTTTCACGCCCGGTGCAGTCTCGATCCTCGAGCAGACGTCGATCCCCTGGGGCCGGCAGCGGACGAGGACCCGGGAAGCATTGTCCGGGCCCACGCCGCCGGCAACCAGGACGGGCTTGTCGATGGGAAGGTCCCGGACCTTCTCGTAGGGCCATCTCCGCCCCGTTCCGCCGCGGCGGACAGGATCCTCGACGTCGAAGAGGTAGCCCCAGACCTCCGAGTAGGACCCGAGGATCTCCGGATCAAAGCCCGGTCCGACTCCGAACACCTTGATGGCGAAGTCCCCGTACTCCCGGACCTCCTCCGGGGATTCCTCCCCGTGGAGCTGGATTCGATCCAGACCCACCTCGCTCCGAATGCTGTTCACCACGTCCGGTCGCTGATTCACGAAGACACCCACGACCTCGACCCGATCCCGAACCGTGTCTGCGATCTCCCGGGCCCGGTCCACCCGGACGCACCGAGGGCTTCCGGGCCAGAAGTTGATCCCGATCCAGCGCGCCCCGAGATCCGCGGCCCGAACCGCGTCCACGGGCCGAGTCACCCCACAGATCTTCACTCCGGGCTTCCCTCGATCCGACGCACTCCGGGATTCCGACACCGTCAGGCTCCCAGGAGCTCTCGAAGCTTCGTGCCCGGATCCGACGCCAGGAGCAGGGATTCGCCGATCAGGAAGGCGTCGAAGCCCATCCCCGCCAGGAGACGGATCTCGTCGGCGCCCTGGATTCCACTCTCGGAGATCTTCAGGGCCTCGGTGGGCAGGGTCGAGGCCAGGGCCATCGAGTTCTCCAGCTCCACCTCGAAGCTCCGGAGGTCCCGGTTGTTGACTCCCACGAGCTCCCAGCGGCCGCCCTCGAGCTTCTCGAGCTCCGAGAGGTCGTGGATCTCGACCAGGGGGACGAGGGCCCGGCTCCGGGCACTCTGGGCCATCTCGGCCAGAGATTCCCGGGTGAAGAGGCTCGCGATCAGGAGCACGGCGTCGGCCCCCGCGCTTCGGGCCCACTCGAGCTGGATCTCGTCGACGACGAAATCCTTGGCGATGGCGGGCAGGCCCGAGGCCTCCCGGCAGCGGCGGAGAAGGTCGTAGCTCCCGTGGAAGAAGTCCGGCTCCACCACCACCGAGAGGGCCGCGGCCCCGTTCTCGGCGTAGGTCTCGGCCTGGGTCTCCGGATCGATTCGATCCTCGAGGGACCCGATCCGGGGCGAGCCGAGCTTGACCTCGGCGATGATCCCCCGGCCCCGGCGTCGGGCCAGGGACCCCAGGAACGAGTTCTGGTGCGGCTCCAGGATCTTCGAGCGATCCTCCTCGGGAGGCATGGGGACCTCCTGGAGGACCGACGCGGCGTGCTCCTCCGCCACCCTGGCCCGACGCCGCTCGACGATCCGCCGGAGGATGTCCGGCAACTCTTCCGGTGGTTTCGATGTCACCCTGGACTCTCCCCCTTCAGCTCTTCGAGCTTCCGAATCCCGGCCCCCTGGACCAGGATCTCCCGGGCCGATTCCAGGCCCCGGGAAATGCTTTCCACCTCGCCGGCCACGTACAGAGCCGCCGCCGCGTTCAAGCATACGATGTCCTCCAGGGCCTCGTTCCCCTCTCCGGCCAGGAGACGCTCCATCGTCTCGGCGTTCTCCTCCGGGGTACCGCCCTCCAGCGCCTCCACCCCGACCGGCTCGATCCCATAGGTCTCCGGGTCCATGACGAAGGTCCGGACGGCGCCCTCCCGGACCTCGGCCACATGGGTCGGACCCGTGGTGGTGATCTCGTCGAGACCGTCGGCCCCGTGAACCACCAGGGCGTGTTCACTACCCAGCTCCAGGAGCACCCGGGCCAGGTCCTCCACTCGATCCCGGGCGTAGACACCCAGGAGCTGCCGGCGGGCTCCGGCGGGATTCGTGAGGGGACCCAGGAGGTTGAACACGGTCCGGACCCCGAGCCTCCTCCGGACGCCCATCACCTCCTTCATTGCAGGGTGGAGCCGCGGGGCGAAGAGGAAAGCGATGCCCACCTCGTCCAGAGACCGGCCGGCCTCCTCGGGAGTCGCCTCCAGACCCACCCCCAGGGCCTCGAGCACGTCCGCGCTCCCGGACCGGCTCGAAACCGAGCGGTTTCCGTGCTTGGCGATGGGGGCTCCCGCCGCTGCCGCCACCAGGGCCGCTGCCGTAGAGATATTGAACGTCCCCTTCCGATCTCCTCCGGTGCCACAGGTGTCGGTGGCCCGCTCCCGGGAGTGGGGGATCGGCACCACCCGCTCCCTCATGGCCGACGCCGCCCCGGCGATCTCTCCGGCCGACTCCCCTTTCATGGCCAGACCCACCAGGAGGGCCGCCTTGTGGACCTCCTCCACTTCGCCCTCCATCAGCCGCCCGAAGAGCTCCTCCGTCTCCCGCCGAGAGAGATCCTCGTGCCGGAGGATCTTCCGCAGCGCCTCCCGAATCTCCATCATCGGGATCTCCTTCCTCGATTCCCGTGCACGGCTCCTCCCTCGGAGGACTCCCCCGCCGCCGGAACCGTTGCCCCTCTGCAGAGACGGAGGAAGTTGGCCATCAGCGCGTCCCCCTCGTCCGTGAGCACCGACTCCGGATGGAACTGCACCCCCCAGTACGGCCTCTCTCGGTGGCGCATCGCCATCAGAGATCCCTCCTCGCTCCAGGCCATGGGTTCCAGGGGCTCCGAGAGGGTCTCCTCGACCACGTCGAGGCTGTGGTACCGGGTGGCCCGAAAGGGGTTGGAAAGTCCGGCGAACAGGCCTACGCCCCCGTGCCGGATCCGGGAGGTCTTGCCGTGCATCAACCGGCGGGCCCGGTCCACGGTCGCACCGTACGAGACCCCAAGACACTGATGGCCCAGACAGACCCCGAGAACGGGGACGGTGGGACGTCGCTCCAGGAGCTCCAGACAGACTCCCGCCCCCTCCGGCCTCCCCGGCCCCGGCGACAACACGATCCCCGCCACGCTGCGGGCGAGCATGGCGGTGGCGGACTCGGCGTCGTTCCGGAGCACCGTGACCTCCGCTCCCTGCATCGTGAGCTGTTGCACCAGGTTGTAGGTGAACGAGTCGTAGTTGTCCACGACGAGGATCTCGGTGCTCACGAGAACCCTGCCTTCCTTCCCCGAAGACGATCTGCCGAGCTCCAACTCATTCTTCCAACCTCTCGGCCAGCGCGACGGCCGAGAGCATGCCCGCGGCCTTGTTCTCCGTTTCCTCGCGTTCCCGCTCCGGGTCGCTGTCGGCCACGATTCCCGCTCCCGCCGTTACCGACGTCCGGCTCCGGGTCGAGACCAGGGTACGGATCGTGATGCAGGTGTCGAGATCTCCGGCGTAGGAGAGGTACCCGGCGGCCCCGGCGTAGGGACCCCGACGCTCCGGCTCGAGCTCGTCGATGATCTCCATCGCCCGGATCTTCGGCGCTCCCGACACGGTTCCCGCCGGGAAGCACGCCAGGAGGGCATCCAGGGAATCCCGTTCCGGATCCAGCTCGGCCTCCACCCCACTCACCAGATGCATGACATGACTGTACCTTTCGACCTCCATGAACGTGGACACCCGGACCGATCCCGGTTTGGCCACCCGGCCCAGGTCGTTCCGGCCCAGGTCCACGAGCATGAGATGCTCCGCCCGCTCCTTCGGATCGGCCAGGAGCTCCTCGGCCAGCTCCCCGTCCTCCGCCTCCGTGGCTCCCCGGCGCCGAGTTCCCGCGATGGGCCGGGTCCGGATCGTCTCGCCGCTCCGCCGGACGAGCATCTCCGGAGAGGCGCCCATCAGGGACGCCTCGTGGGTCTCGAGGAGGACCATGTACGGACTGGGATTCACGAGCCGGAGGGCCCGAAAGAGGGAAACCGGGGAGACGTCGGTCTCCACGCTGAACCGCCGGGCCAGAACCACCTGGAAGATCTCCCCCGCCTCGATCTCCTCCTTGGCTCGCCGCACCGCGGCCCGGAACTCGGCTCCGTCGAGGCTGACCTCGGTCGGTGAAGGCGCTTCCGGGAGGTCCTCTTCCAGAAGCATCCCTCCGGTGTCCGCCCCCGCCGTCAGGGCCCCTTCGAGGCGGGCCAGCGCCACCTCGGCCTCGTGCCGGGAAATCTCCCCCTCGACCTCGTTCGTCACGGCCAGGACTCGCTGGTGGGCATGATCGAAGGCCACCACGGTGTCGAACCGTCCCAGGAGAGCCACCGGAAGGTCGGGCCCCCGGGGCGGAGGGGTCGGCAGCCTCTCCACCAGTCGCGCCAGATCGTAGCCGAAATAGCCGACCCATCCACCGAAGAAGGGAAGGTCGTGGTCCCCGGACCGATGACGCCCCAACACCTCCCGGAGGAGCTCCAGGGGGGTCTCGGTCCTCAGGATCTCCGGCTCGCCCCCCCGATCGATCTCCAGTCGGTCCGGGTAGAGGTGGAGGAGCTCGGTGGGGCCGGCGCCGAGGAAGCTGAAGCGGGACACCTGCTCTCCTCCGGTGACGCTCTCCAGAAGAAACCGCACCGGAGACAGCCTCCGGAGACGCCGGTAGACGCCCAGGGGAGTCAGGGTGTCGGCGAGGAACTCCCGGACGTGGGGGACGACGGTCGGGGTCTGGCTCATGGAACCTCGCCTTCCTCCTCCGGTGCCGGAGCCCCGAAGTGCCGATCCCTCAGCACTGCGGCCACGGCCTCCGGGGACTCGCCCCGGGCCAGGAGGAGGACCAGGAGGTGGTAGAGGAGATCGGCCACCTCTTCGGCCAGACCGGAGCCCGGATCCCTCCGGAGGGCTTCGACCACGGTCTCCACCGCCTCCTCCCCCACCTTCTGGGCGATCCGTCCCGGACCCTGGGCCAGCAAGCGCGCCGTGTAGCTGGTCCCTGGATCCGTCTCCGTCCTCTCCTGGAGGATCCGGAAGAGCCACCCCAATTCCAGACGGGGAGGGTTGGAATCGAAGCAGGTCCGGGTCCCCCGGTGACAGGCGGGGCCGGTGGGAAGGACCCTGAGGAGCACCGTGTCGCCGTCACAATCGAGAGACCCCTCGACCACCCGGAGGAGATTTCCGGAGGTCTCCCCCTTCTGCCAGAGGGTCTCCCGGCTCCGGCTCCAGAACCAGGCCGTACCGGTGGACTCGGTCCGCTCCAGGGCCTCCCGGTTGGCCCAGGCCACCATCAGGACCGCCCCGGTGGCCAGGTCCTGGACCACCACCGGCACGAGCCCCCTCCCATCGAAGACCGGGTCCTCCACGTCGAATCGCAACCGACGTCCTCCTCCGCCCCTCACAGCTCCACCTCCCGGACGGGGAATCCCCGTCGGGCCAACCCTCGCTTGACCGCCCCCACCGTGGTCGTCCCCTGGTGGAAGAGGGAGGCCGCCAGCACTGCCGCCGCGCCGGCCTCCAGGGCCTCCGCCAGATGCGCGATCCGCCCCGCTCCTCCGGAGGCGATCACCGGCACCCGGACCGCCCCGGCCGCCGCCCGGAGAAGGTCCAGGTCGTATCCGGTCTGGGTGCCGTCCCCGTCCATGCTCGTGAGGAGGATCTCGCCCGCTCCCCGGTCCACGCCCTCTCGGATCCATTCGATCGCCTCCCGCTCGGTGGCTCGGCGGCCGCCGTGGGTGACCACCTCCCAGCCGGCGCCGCCGATCCGGCGCCGGGCGTCGACGGAGAGGACGACACACTGGTTTCCGAATCGCTTCGCCACTTCCGAGAGAATCTCCGGTCTCTGCACCGGGGCCGAGTTCAGCGCCACCTTGTCGGCTCCGGCGCGGAGGAGATTTCCGGCCTGGGCCTCGCTGGTCACGCCACCGCCGACGGTCAGGGGAACGAACACCTCCTCCGCCACCGCCCGGACCCAGTCGATCCGGGTGCTCCGTCCCTCGTGACTGGCGGAAACGTCGAGAACCACCAGCTCGTCCGCGCCCTGGGCCGCGTACCGAGCCGCGGCGTCCACGGGGTCGCCGAGCTCCTCCAGATCCCGAAAGCGGACACCCTTCACCACTCGTCCCTCGGCCACGTCCAGACAGGGGATGACCCGGACCGCGAGACCGGTCTCGGATCCGAAGGGGCGCCTCCGGGGCTCCGTGCCCTCCCGCCCCTCGGTCTCGAGGGCCGCCAGGGCCTCCTCCAGCTCGAAGCGTCCCTCGTAGAGGGCCTTCCCCACCACCACTCCCGCCAGCTCCTCCGGGTAGCGGGCTGCCCTCCGGAGATCCCCGAGATCCCGGACGCCCCCCGAGAGGAGGGCCGGAATCCCGCTGATCCGAGCCACGTTCCGGGCCAGATCCAGGTTCGGCCCCCGAAGCATCCCGTCCCGGTCGACGTCGGTGACCAGGACCGCCGGACAGGGAAGCCCCCGGAGCCGTTCCGCCGCCTCCCTCCAGGGAGAGCCTCTCTCCCGCCAGCCGTCGGTCCTCGAGGCGCCCTCGGCCACATCCAGGGCCGGGACCACCCGACCCGGGAACTCCCGGCAGAGCTCCCGGAAGAGGCCAGGTTCTCGTTCCGCCAGAGAGCCCAGCACGACCCGATCCACTCCGAGCCGAAGAGCGGACACCACGGCCTCTCGGGATCGCAATCCCCCTCCCAGCTCGATCCGGGGCCTGTCCTGGACCCCCAGGAGCCGCTGAACGAGGGCGGTCTGGCGATCCTCTCCGAAGGCGGCGTCCAGGTCCACGACGTGGACCCAGCGGGCTCCACCGGAACCGTAGGTCCGGAAAACCGACACCGGATCCCGGTCGTAGACGGTCCGGTGGCCGTCCGAGCCCCGCTCGAGACGGACGACCGCACCTCCCCGAAGATCAATCGCCGGCAGCAGATCCATCCGTCGTCTCCAGGAAATTCGACAGCAGGCGGAGTCCGGGGGAGCCGCTCTTCTCCGGATGGAACTGGACACCAAACACGCGTCCCCGGTCGGCGGCGGCAGCGAAGGACCGGCCGTGGAGCGCGGTGGCCAGGGTCACCGATTCCGGAGTCTCGGCGGGAGCGTAGGAGTGGACGAAGTACATCCAGGGCTCGGAGTCCAGGCCGGCGAAGAGGGACCGTCCCCGCTCGCCCGGGCGGAGCCGGTTCCACCCGATGTGGGGTATCGCCACCTCATCGGGGAGCCTGGCCACCCGCCCCGGGAGGAGTCCCAGTCCGTCGGTGACCCCGTGCTCCTCGCTCTCCTCGAAG
>JAWVZJ010000097.1:0-8203 GCA_033722255.1 Thermoanaerobaculia bacterium
GAGATGCTCGGCCAGCTCGGTTTCCCGGAGGACTCCGAGGAGCTGGCTCCCAGGGACCGCTACGACACGGAGATCGCCTTCGTGGACGCCGCCATCGGACGTCTCCTGGACGGAGTCGCCGAGGAGAGCCCCTCGGACGAGACCCTGGTCGTCTTCACCGCCGACCACGGTGAGAGCCTCGGAGAGCACGAGTACTGGGGTCACGGCCGAAACCTGTACGAGGAGGGGCTGCGGGTCCCCCTGGGAATCGTCTGGCCCGGGACGATCCCGGGGGGAGTCGTGGTGGAGGAGCCGGCGACACTGCTGGACGTAGCTCCCACGATTCTGGGCCTTCTGGACCACCCGGTGCCCGAGGTCTTCCACGGAGCCGACTGGCGGGACGTCCTCCGGAACGGCCGGACCGGTCCCGGAGACCGGACGATCCTCCTCCAGGCCCACAAGGGGGCGGTGCAGCCGGTGGAGGATCCCGCCGAGGCCCGGCGCCGGGGACTCCTCGAGGTGGGAATCCTGGAGGACGGCAGGAAGGAGATCCTCGACGTCGAGAGCGGGGAACGCCGTCTCTTCGACCTGGACCGGGATCCGAACGAGCAGGAGAACCTGGCGGAGTCCGGGACCGAGGCCGGAGTGTCCCCTCCCCTGCAGGCCTGGAGGAAAGCGGTGGATTCGGGACTCGAGGCCGCCGATCGCCTCCCGACCCCGGAGCTGGACGCCGAGGCCGAGGAGCACCTCCGGGCCCTGGGCTACATCGACTGATCCCCATGCCGAGCCTCTCTTCGCGGGCGAACCGGGCACCGAGAAGATCCGGGGTGCGGGAGACGGCTCCCCGGCCCGGCTCGTCCGAGATCGACCATCACCGGCTCAGCGTGGCCCCGATGATGCGTCGAACCGACCGCCACTGCCGCTACTTTCTCCGCCAGATCTCGAGGCACGTGCTCCTCTACACGGAGATGGTGCCCTCCGGAACTCTCCTCGAGGGAGATTCCGAGGAGGTCCTGCGGTTCGATCCGGAGGAGCACCCACTGGTCCTCCAGCTCGGCGGCGACGATCCGGAGGAGCTCCGGGACTGCGCCGTCCTGGCGGAGGAAGCCGGATACGACGAAATCAATCTGAACGTGGGCTGCCCCAGCCCCAGGGTCCGGCGAGGTTCTTTCGGCGCCTGCCTGATGAAGGAGCCCGAGACGGTGGCCCGGGTCGTGGCCGCCATGCGAAACGCGGTGGAGATCCCCGTCACCGTCAAGCACCGGATCGGAGTCGACGACCTGGACTCCTTCCGAAACCTCCGCCGATTCGTGGAGACGGTGGCCGGAGCCGGTTGCCGGACCTTCGTCATCCACGCCCGGAAGGCCTGGCTCCAGGGACTCTCCCCCCGGGAAAATCGGGAGATCCCTCCTCTCCGGTACGAAGAGGTCCATCGGCTGAAGGAGGAGCTTCCCCGGCTCCGGATCGAGATCAATGGAGGATTCGAGTCGCTGTCGGAGGTCCGGGACCAGCTCCGGCTCGTCGACGGCGTGATGCTGGGGCGGGCCGCCTACGCCCGCCCCTACCTCCTGGCTGCCGCCGACCGAGAGGTCTTCGAGGATCCCCGGGCAGAGTCATCCACTCGCCGGGAGATCGTCCGCCGGATGCTCCCCTACGTGGAACGGGAGACCGCGGCGGGAGAACCTCTCGACCGGATCACTCGCCACATGCTCGGGCTCTTCCACGGAGAACCCGGGTCCCGGGCCTGGCGCCGGATCCTCTCCGAGGAAGCCCGGACCCGGGGAGCGGGTGTCGAGGTCCTGAAGGAAGCGTTGCGCCAGAGAGAGCGGGTCGAAATCACGACGGATTCCGCCACCCTGCCCCGAGAGGAGCCCAGAGGGCCCGTGAGCGCCTGACGTCTGGTACGATCCGGTCACGCTTTCGCCACCACCGGAACTCCAGCACCACCGGGACCCAAGGATGACCGAACCCGATTCCGATCGCCGGCGCCACCCCCGCTACGACACCGACGACCTTCCGGGGGAGCTCGTGTTCTCCCTCGATGCCGACGTCAAGAACATCAGCCTGGCCGGAATGGCGGTGACCACGCGGAACCCCTTCACCGTGGACCGGGTCTACACGGTGCAGCTCGGCGAAGCGGGAGACACGGTGGAGATCGAGGCCACGGTCCGGTGGTGTCACTTCGCCAGGACGGAGGTGGACGAAGAAGGGAATTCGGTCACGATCTACGAGGCCGGGTTCGAGTTCCAGGAGATCCTGAGCGAGAGGGCCAAATCGTTGCTGACCTTCCTGGAGGAGCACGTGGTCCTGGACCTCGAGGAGCGCCTTTTCGGACGGCTCGAGCCCAGGAACGACCGTTCGGTCAGCCTCTCGTCCGAATACGAGTTCGAGGTGAAGAAGATCAGCAACTCCGGGATGTTGATCGAGATCGGCTCCCCCCTGCCGGAGAACGAGGTGTTCCCCATGACGATCCGTCTGGGAGGCGAGACCTTCGAGACCCCCGGCCGGATCGCCAGTGTGGTCAAGCCCGGAATCGAGGGCAAGAAGGTCCGCTACATGATCGGAGTCGAGTTCATCGAGACCGATCCCCGGGAGCGGGAGCTCCTGGGAGCCTTCATCCGGAATCAGTTGGCCAAGGAGACCGAGATTCCCGGGCCTTCCTCGTCCCCGGAGGAGAGTCCGGGCTAGGAGTCTGGGCCGCATGGGCCGGTGATCAGTGGGTCACTCACGCCCGGAGGACGGCCGCACCGAAGAGGCGCCCCCTTGACACGAGCACTTCGAACACCGAGAATTCGAACCATGGTTCAAGCTCCTCCCGGGTCCCGACAGGACGAACGACGCCGGGAGATCCTCGGGGCCGCGGCCCGGGTCTTCCGGAGGCGGGGATTCCACGATGCCGGGATGCGGGAGATCGCCGCCGAGCTGGACATGGCCGTGGGAAACCTCTACTACTACTTCCAGAACAAGCGGGAGCTCCTCGCCTACTGTCAGATGGAGACTCTGGACGAGCTCCTGGCCAGCGCCGGCCGGATCGGGGAGCTGGAGATCCCCGCCGACGGAAAGCTCCGCCGGTTGATCCGGTCCCACCTCCGTTCCCTCCACGAGGGCACCCCGGGCTCCCTCGCTCATCTCGAGGTCGAATCGTTGAGCGACGACTGGAGACCCCGGGTCATCGCGAAACGGAACCGGTACGAGAGGGCCCTCCGATCCCTGGTGGAGACGGGGATCCGGGACGGGAGCTTCCGCCCCGTCGACCCCGGAGTGGCCGTCCGCACCATCCTGGGAGCCCTGAACTGGACGGTCCGCTGGTATCGGCCGGGGGGCCGACTCGACCTGAGCCGGGTCGAGACCGAGATCTGCTCCCTCCTCGTGGACGGACTGGGAGGGCAGAGGACCGTGGCCCGGGGAGCCTGATCGTGACCCCGTCCTACGTCACCCGGACCCTGACGATCAACGGAGAGTCTCGCCCCCTGGTCTTCCCCTCCCACCACACTCTCCTGGAGGTCCTCCGGGAGGAATGCGGGCTCACGGGGACCAAACACGGTTGCGAGCTGGGGGAGTGCGGCACCTGCACCGTCCTGGTGGACGGGGAGCCCGTCCTGTCCTGCCTCACCTTGGCAGCGGAGATGGAGGGCCGGGAGATCGAAACTGTCGAAGGCCTCCAGGAAGAGAATCGGCTCCACCCCCTCCAGCGGACCTTCGCCGACCTCGGGGCCGCCCAGTGCGGTTATTGCACGCCGGGGATCCTCCTGGCCGCCAAGGCCCTCCTGGAGGAAAATCCCGGCGCCGACGAGTCCGAGATCCGTGCCGCCCTGGCCGGGAACCTCTGTCGTTGCACCGGCTACCACAAGATCATCGAGGCCGTGGCCGGAGCCGGAGCCCTTCTCCGGGGCGAAGAGTGGAGCCCGGAGGACGAGACGGTGTACGGAGCCCCCCTCCCGGCCGGCGTCGAAGACGGTCCCGAAGGACGACGAACCGTGGACGACCAGTGACGACGGAGCCCTGACCCGATGTCCGAGCCGATCGAAGAGCCGAAATCCCCTTCCACCAGGGAGCGCACCGTCGTCGGCAAGCCGTTCCGCCGGGTCGACGGACGGGCCAAGGTCACGGGACGGACCCGGTTCGCCGACGATCTGGATTTCCCCCGGATGGCCCACATGCGCCTGGTCCGGAGCACGGTTCCCCACGCCGAGATCCGCGAGATCGATCTCGCGAAGGCACGGACGAGGCCCGGAGTCCTGGGGATCCTCACCGGAAAGGATCTCCCGGAGCCCTTCGGAATCCTTCCCGTCTCCCAAGACGAGCACGCCCTCTGCCCCGACAAGGTCCGGTTCGTCGGAGACCCGGTGGTAGCCGTGGCCGCGGTCACCGAGGACCAGGCCGCCGCCGCCGCCGAGGTGGTGGACGTGACCTACCAGCCCCTGGAGACGATCGCCGACGTCGACGACGCCCTGGAGCATCCGGAGCCCCGGATCCACGACTACGGAGACGGCGGGAACCTCCACAAGAAGATCTCCATGCGATTCGGGGACCTGGACGCCGGCTTCGAGGAAGCGGACGTCATCCTCGAGGACACCTTCTTCTACGAGGGCAACACCCATCTGCCCATGGAGCAGCACGCGACCGTCGCCGTACCGGAGGACGAGGGGCGCATCACGGTCTACAGCTCCACCCAGACGCCCCACTACGTCCACCGGGCCCTGAGCAAGGTCCTGGGTCTCCCCGCCTCCAGGATCCGGGTCAAGGCGACCCCGAACGGCGGCGGCTTCGGGGGCAAGAGCGATCCCTTCAACCACGAGATCGTGGCCGCCAAGATGGCCCTGGAGATCGGCCGGCCGGTGAAGATCGCCCTGACCCGGGAGGAGGTTTTCTACTGCCACCGGGGCCGGCATCCGGTGCTGATGAACCTCCGGACCGGCTTCCGGAAGGACGGGCGGATCACGGCCCAGCACCTTCGGACCGGACTCGACGGCGGCGCCTATGGCAGCTACGGGGTGGCCAGCACCTACTACACCGGGGCCCTGCAGACCGTCACCTACCAGCTCCCGAAGTACCGGTTCGACGGCTTCCGGGCCTTCACCAACAAGCCTCCCTGTGGACCGAAGCGGGGCCACGGTACGCCCCAGCCCCGGTTCGGCTTCGAGATCCACCTGGACAAGGCGGCTCATGCCCTGGGGATCGACCCGGCGGAGATCCGCCTCCGGCACCTCGCTTCCCCCCACTCGATCACGGCAAACTGGCTCAAGATCGAGACCATCGGCCTGGAGAAGTGCATCCGAGCCGTGGTCGAGGGCAGCGGTTGGAAGCAGCGCTACGGCGAGTTGCCCCCCGGCCGGGGCCTGGGGCTGGCCTGCGGCTCCTATCTCAGCGGGGCCGGATTGCCGATCTACTGGAACCATATGCCCCAATCCGGGGTCATGATCAAGCTGGATCGGAGCGGCGGCGTGGCCGTCTTCTGCGGCGAGAGCGAGATCGGACAGGGCTCCGACAGCGTCCTGGCCGCGGTGGTGGCCGAGGTCCTGGGAATCGCCCTGGACGACATCCGGCTCTGCGTCGCCGACACCGATCTGACCCCGGTGGACCTGGGCAGCTACTCCTCCCGGGTCACCCTGATGGTGGGCAACGCCGCCCTCCAGGCCGCCCAGCGGGCCCGGGACCTGATCGCCGAGGCCGTCTCCGATCGTCTGGAGGTCCCCCGCTCCCGACTGGTCTTCGCCGAACGGCGGGTCTTCGACGCCCAAGACCCGGAGAAAGGGGTCGATTTCGACGAGGCCTGCATTACCGCCGAGGCCCTCCACGGCACGATCGCCACCACCGGCTCCTACATCCCGCCCCGCTCTCCGGGGAAATACCGAGGAGCCGGAGTGGGTCCCTCCCCGACCTACTCCTACACGGCGTGCGTGATCGAGGTGGAGGTCGACCAGGCCACCGGGCTGTGGGAGCCGCAGCAGGTCTGGATCGCCCACGACGTCGGTCAGTGCATCAACCCGGTCCTGGTCATGGGGCAGGTCGAAGGCAGTGTCTACATGGGGCTCGGGGAGGCGATGATGGAGGAACAGGTTTTCCGGCGGCTTCCGAAACACCTCTCCCCGGCCGTGGTCCACAAGCATCCTTCGCTCCTGGAGTACAAGAGTCCCACCTTCGAGGAGATGCCCTCGGTCACCACCTACCTGATCGAGGATCCGGACGCCCAGGGACCTTTCGGAGCCAAAGAGGTGGGCCAGGGACCCCTGCTCCCGGTCATCCCCGCCGTGGCCAACGCCATCTTCGACGCCGTAGGAGTCCGGATCGACCGTACCCCGATCCATCCCCACATGATCCTGGAGGCCCTGGAGAAGAAAGAGAAGGGCGAGGAGGCCCGGTACGGTCCGGAATCCTTCCCCGACCTGGACTACGGCCCGACCCTCGTCGTTCCCACCCCCGAAGAGGGGGGCGACGGCCGGGCCATCAACGACTGGCGGAAGAAGAAACGCTCCGGCATGCGCTCCTCCGGCACCATGCCGTCGAAGGAGGAGGCGCTGAAGGAGGGGAACCTGACCACGAAATGACGACCCTCCCCACTCTGGTCCCCGGGCCGGCGATTCGCGAGACATCGACGGCAAGCCTCGACTTCGCACCCCGCCGGGCCGAAGTGCCCTCTCACGATCCTGGAGGAGCACTCGAGAGAACCCCCTTCCGGCCCCAAATCGAGAATATTTCGCAAGAGAGCAACGCCGCACGGCCCCCACGCCGCCCGACAGGTGCCCCTGGGCACCCGCGCCGAAGGTGTGGGTCGGTCCTATGCGGGACAGGCTCCTAGACTCCCTCCGCACCATGCTGAGACTCCCCCCATCATGCTGAGACTTCCCCCCTTCACCCTCCGCCAGCCGTCGAGCCTCGACGAGGCTCTCGACATCCTCTCCTCCGAGGAGTCCTGCCGAATCGTGGCGGGGGGTACCGACCTCTGGCCCAACATGAAGCGGCGGCACCAGAAGGCGGAGACGGTGGTGAGCCTCCTGGGGATCGACGGTCTCCGGGGGATCCGGACCAACGGAGAGGTCCGGATCGGCGCCACCACCACCCTGCGGGAAGTGGAGACCCATCCGACGGTCCGGGACCGGTATCCGGGGCTGGCCACGGCGGTGGCGAGCATCTCCTCTCCTCCCCTGCGCAACATGGGAACCCTCGGCGGAAACGTCTGCGTCGATACCCGGTGCACCTACTACAACCAGACCGAGGATTGGCGCCGCTCCATCGACTACTGCATGAAGGAGGAGGGAGAGATCTGCTGGGTGGCCCCGAGCTCGTCCCGATGCTGGGCCCACTCCGCGTCGGACTCCGCCCCTATGCTCTGGGCCCTGGGAGGCCGGATCGTTCTGGTCGGGCCCGAGGGGGAACGCACGATCCCTGTCGAGGCGCTCTACCGGGACGACGGGATCGACTACCTGACCAAGCGGCCCGAGGAGATCGTCACCGAGATCCTGGTCCCGCAGGAAGCCTCCACCGACCGCTGTCGGTCCGCCTTCTGGAAGCTCCGCCGCCGGGGCTCGATCGACTTCGCCGTCCTCTCCGCGGCCGTGGCCCTCTGGCTCGACGGCGACACGATCTCCCGGGCCTCCATCGTCTTGGGAGCCGTGGGATCGTCCCCCCGACCGTGCGAGAAGGCGGAGGAGCTCTTGGTCGGCGAGGAACCGACGGAGGAGGTTCTGGCCGAGGCGGCGCAGATCGCCCGCCGATCCGCGATCCCCATGGACAACACCGATTTCCAGGCCCAGTGGCGGAAGGCCGTGGCCGGGAAGTACGTGGAGGGGGCCCTCCGGGAGGCGGCGGGGTTGGAGACCGATCGCCTGGCCCCAAAGCATCCCCGGCCGACCCTGGCTGCCGGACGGTGAGCCGGAGGACCAGGAGCCCGTACCGCATGGATTTGCCGGCGGCCCCCCACGCTCCCCGGTGGCCCGTCCCTCTCTGTGCCGAGACGACCTCGACGGCCATGAGCTGCCCGGCCGGAAACTCGAGAACACCGCCGTGCGGCACCGGCCCCCGATCCGCCGGGAGCCTGCCTTGAGAGCCGAGGAAAGCCTGTACGAGGAGGTCCTGAGGGCCTCCGGAGACCGGATACCGACGATGCGCCCCCCCCGGCGGTCGGCGGCGATCGTCCCCTGGCGCCGGCAGGACGACGAGCTCGAGGTGTTCTGGGTTCGGCGCTCCCGAGACGTACCGTTCATGCCCGGATGGCACGCCTTCC
>JAWVZJ010000098.1:0-8167 GCA_033722255.1 Thermoanaerobaculia bacterium
CCACCGACCGGACCTTCCGGAACCAGCCTACGGCCCCCGTGGCCGCGGGCCGGACGGCAAGTCTCTCCGCCGGAAGCAGGACCCCGAGACCCACGGATGCCGGGCCGCAGGGCCCGGTCCGATCGCCTCGAGGGCCGACCCAGCCTTTGGAGAAGACGACGTGACCCGTCGAATGTTGATCAACGCGCAGACTCCGGAGGAGCTGCGTGTCGCCGTCATCGAGGACAATGAGCTCGAAGAGTTCCAGGTCGAGGTAGCCCAGAGAGGCCAGACCCGGGGGAACATCTACCGAGGTCGGATCGCCAACATCCAGCCGAGCCTGAACGCGGCCTTCGTCGACTACGGGGCCGAGCGGCACGGTTTCCTCGCCCGCCAGGACATCGTTCCGGAGGCCTACTACCGGGAGTCCGGGGGCAAGAAGCGGCCCCGGATCGACGAGGTCCTGGACAAGGGGAAGCCGATCGTGGTCCAGGTGGTCAAGGAGCCCCAGGGCCAGAAGGGTGCCGCCCTGACCACCAACCTCAGCCTGGCCGGACGGTACCTGGTCCTCACCCCCTTCGACGACACCATCGGAGTCTCCCGGAAGGTCAAGAACGACGAGGACCGGAAGGCTCTCAAGGAGTTGGTGGGCGACCTGGAGATCCCCGAGGGATGCGGAGTCATCGTCCGGACCAACGCCCTGGACCGGAGCAAGACCACCCTGAACCGGGACGTCAAGGCCCTGACCCGCCTCTGGAACAACATCAATGAGGAGGCCCGGAGGGGCTCGGGGATCCGACTCCTCTACTCGGACCAGGACCTGGTTCTCCAGGCGCTCCGAGACTACATGGATTCCGACATCTCGGAGATCCTGGTCGACGACGATCAGGCCTACGCCAAGGCCGAGCAGTACATCCAGGCCTTCATGCCCCGGAGCAAGACGAAGCTGATCCGATACCGGGAGCGCACCCCCCTGTTCTCCCGCTTCGGGATCGAGCGACAGGTGGACCGGATCTACCTGCGGAGGGTCGACCTCACCAGCGGAGGGTCGATCATCATCGATCGAACCGAGGCCTTGACGGCCATCGACGTGAACTCCGGCCGTTCTACCAGCGCCAGCTCCCAGGAGGAGACCGCCGTCTCCACCAACCTCGAGGCCGCCCGGGAGGTCGCCCGGCAGCTCCGGCTCCGGGATATCGGAGGCCTGGTGGTGGTGGACTTCATCGACATGCGGTCGAAAAAGAACCGCCAGAAGGTGGAGCGGGAGACCCGGAAGGCCATGAAGGGAGACAAGGCCCGGTCCACGGTGAGCCGCATCAGCCGCAACGGTCTCCTGGAGATCAACCGCCAGCGGATCCACCAGGCCCTGTCGTTGCGAACCCATCGGACCTGTCCCACCTGCGGCGGGACCGGCCGTCTCGCCAGCCCGGAGATCGTGGGTCTCCATCTGGTCCGGAGAATCGAAGCCCGTGCCGCCAAGGGCGGGATCGCGGGTGTGGAGCTCGTCCTCCATCCGGAGGTGGCCGACGCCGTCCAGAACCAGCGGCGCCGGGAGCTCTCCGTCCTCGAGGACGAGTTCGACATCCGGATCGAGATCGTCTCCTCCAGCCGTCTCCACCCCTCGGAGCAGCGGATCGAGTGGATCGAGGGGGAGAACGCCCGGGACCGGGAGCTCGCGGAGGCCGACGAGTCGAAGGAGCCGGCCCGGATCGGCGGACCCCGGATCACGGTCGAGACCCCGGCCGCGGAGGGTGAGGAGGTTCCGGAGGAGGCCGAGGAGGAGAAGGCGGTCCAGGACCAGGAGGACGAGGAAGAGCGAGAGGACGAGGAGGAGACGGTGAAGACCGAGCGCCGGGGCCGCCGCCGAGGACGAAGGGCTGCCGCCCGGGCCGCGAGCTCGGACGGCGGCCAGTCTTCCGACGGGAACGGCTCCTCCCGTCCAGGACGGTCGGGACGCTCCGGTCGGGGATCCCAGGGCAGCCGGAGCGGGCGTTCGGGACATTCCGGTAGCGAGACCGAAAGCGGAGCCTCCCAGACCGCCGAGGGCGCCTCCTGAGGACCCGACGATGACGAAGCCGCCACAGAAGGACCGGCTCTTCGGCCGACTCCTCCTCCACTACGGGCTCCTGACCAAGGATCAGCTCGTCGAGGCCCTCCAGAAGCAGAGCCGAGAGGGAGGCGAGCGCCGGATCGGAGAGATCCTCATCGCCGACGGCCTCCTGAGCCGGAAGCGATTCGAGCAGCTCCTGGAGATCCAGAAGCAGTACCAGGCGAAGCTCGCCGACCGAGAGCGGGACGAAACAGAGGCGCCGGAACCGGAGCCGGCCCGGGAATCATCGGAGACCGGGACCCCGGCCGGCCCGGAGGCACCCGGAGCCACCGGTGGCACCGAGGAATCCCCCCTCCAGGAGACGCCCGTGGGGCCCCTGGTGGAGGACCGGGGCCCGATCCGCGCGACCGGAGACCCGGCCGAAGGACCGGGCTCCGGCACGAAGGGCACGGCTCCCGTGGCCAGGCCCCAGCCGGAGCCGACCTCCCCCCCCGCCGCGGCGAAACGGGCCGAGCTCGGAGAGATGGAGACCCTCTTGCGTCAGGCGGTGGAGGCGGAGGCAAGCGACCTCCACATCCACGTGGGCTCTCCGGTGAGGATGCGGCGATTCGGTGATCTGGAGGAACGGGACGGCTCCGAGATCACGGCGGCGGACTCGGAAAGGCTCCTAGGGGAGATCCTGACCCCCGATCAGCATGAGATCCTCGACGAGGCCGGACAGGTCGACTTCTCCTACACCCTTCCGGACGTGGCCCGGTTCCGGGTCAACGCCTACCGCCAACAGAACGGGCTCGACGCGGTGTTCCGGGTGATCCCCCCCGAGCCCCCCTCTCTCACGGACCTCGGGCTTCCTTTGGATCTGGCCCGATTCGCGAACTACCACCAGGGCATGGTCCTCGTCACCGGGCCCTCCGGCTGCGGCAAGTCCTCCACCCTGGCCGCCCTGGTCCGGATCCTCAACGAAGAGCGCCGGGACCACGTCATCACCATCGAGGATCCGATCGAGCACGTCCATCGCTCGGACCGGGCGGTGGTGAACCAACGCCAGGTCGGCTCCCACACCGAATCCTTTTCCCGGGCCCTCCGGGCCGCCCTCCGGGAGGATCCGGACATCATCGCCGTCGGTGAGCTCCGGGACCTCGAGACCATCTCCCTGGCCCTGACCGCGGCCGAGACCGGCCACCTGGTCCTCACCACCCTTCACACCACGAACGCCATCGCCACCATCAACCGGCTGATCGGTGTCTTCCCCCCGGACCAGCAGCCCCAGATCCGGACCATGGTCTCGGAATCCCTCCGGGCCGTCATCTCCCAGCGTCTGGTCAAGCGAGCCGACGGGGAGGGACGGGTCCCGGCCCTGGAGATCCTCGTCGCCAACAAGGCGGTGAGCAACCTGATCCGGGAGGAGAAGACGTTCCAGATCCCCTCGATCATGCAGACCGGCAGCGAAGCCGGGATGCAGTCCCTGGACGCGGCCCTCCAGGAGCTGGTCGAGGCGGGCACGATCACCGGGGAGGAGGCGAGGCGGAACGCCGAGGACCCCAAGCGGTTCGACACGGCACCGAGGCCCTCGGCGGGTAGGACCGGGCAGGAGGCGTAGAGGACCATGGCCCGACTCCACGAGCTGTTCCGTCACTGTACCGAGGAGGGGGGATCGGACCTCCACCTCGTCACGGGCCTCGAGCCCCGGATCCGGGTCCACGGTCACCTGGAGCCCGTCGAGGGCTGGGGGACGCTGACCGACGGCGAGCTCCGGGCGATGATGCAGGAGATCGTCTCCGACGAGCAGTGGGACCAGTTCGCCTCCTCCGGAGACCTGGACTTCGCCTACGGGCTCCAGGGCGTGGCCCGGTTCCGGGGAAACTTCCTGGAGCAGCACTACGGAGCCAGCGCCGTCTTCCGGGCCATCCCCTCCAGCATCATCCCTCTGGAGGAGCTGAATCTTCCGGAGGCGGTGGGGAAGCTCGCCCACCTCTCCAAGGGTCTGGTCCTGGTGACCGGGCCTACCGGATCGGGCAAGTCCACCACCCTGGCCGGGATCATCGACAGGATCAACAAGTCCTACGCCCGGCACATCGTGACCATCGAGGATCCGGTGGAGTTCGTCCACCAGAACATCGAGAGCGTCTTCTCCCAGCGGGAGGTGGGAAGCGACACCGAGAGCTTCGGCGCGGCCCTGAAGGCGGCGATCCGCCAGGACGCCGACGTCGTCCTGGTGGGGGAGATGCGGGATCTGGAGACCATCTCCCTGGCCATCACCGCCGCCGAGATGGGTGCCCTGGTCTTCGGGACCCTCCACACGAACAGCGCCGCCAACACGATCGACCGCCTCATCGACGCCTTCCCCGCCGACCAGCAGGCCCAGATCCGGACCACTCTCTCCGAGTCCCTCCAGGCCGTGGTGGCTCAGCTCCTCCTCCGGACCGCGGACGGAGAAGGTCGGGTGGCCGCCAACGAGATCCTCTTCAAGACCAGCGGCCTCCCCAACGTGATCCGGGAGGGGAAGACGGCGATGATCCGATCCATCATCCAGGGAGGTCAGAACGAGGGAATGCGACTCATGGACGACTCCCTGCTGGAGCTCGTGGACGAGGGCAAGATCAGCCAGCGGGACGCCTACATGAAGGCCACCGAGAAGCAGAAGTTCGAGTAGCGCCCTTCTGGCAACGCCCTTGCACTGCATCTCCTCCGACCGTGAATGAACCGGAGGGAGGCTTCCCATGATGCGTGAGTGCGCCCATCCCCCCTGCTCCTGTCAAGGGGAAGAAGCGATGATGTTCAATAAGGACGGGATGTTCTACTGCTCGGACCCGTGCTCCCGCCAGCCCCGGGGCGCCGAACAGTGCGTCTGCGGCCACGAGGAGTGTCAGCAGGCCGGGGCCCCGATCGAGCCCACCGAGACCTGACCCGGCGAGGCCCGATCCCACCACCTCGACGCAGGCACCCCGGGGCGCCTCGCCTCAACCGGCCAGGACCTTCCGGAGGATCTCGATGTTGTCCCGGTGGCCGGTGAGCTCTGCCGTCACCTTCCCCCGGAGGGGGTAGCCCAGAAGATAGAGATCCCCGATGATGTCCAGGATCTTGTGACGCACGAACTCGTCGGGGAACCGGAGCTCCGTGTTCACCACCTCGTCCTCTCCCACCAGGATAAAGTTGTCGAGACGCCCACCGGACCCCAGACCCAGCTCGTTGAGCATCTCCAGGTCCTTCATGAAACCGAAGGTCCGGGCCGGCGCGATCTCCGCCCGGTAGGCCTCGTAGCTGGAGAGGATGAACTCGAAGTACTGCTCCCCCACCGGCTCCGGATACTGGAGGAGATAGCTCACCGCGAACCCCTCGTACGGCTCGAGGCGGAGACTCTTCTCCCCGGCTCCCACCTCGTAGGCCCGGTCGATGACCACCTCCTTCCGGGACCGATCCTGGGTCTCGACACCGACGTCGTCCAGGATCCGGCAGAACTCCAGGGCCGATCCGTCCAGGACCGGGATCTCGCCGTGGACCTTGATCAGGAGGTTCGTCACCCCCCGGGCGTGGAGGGCCGAGAGCAGATGCTCGACAGTCCGGATCTCCTGGCCCTCTCGGCTCAAGGTCGTGGCGTACTCCGTGTCCGCCACCGCCTCCACGTGGACCGGGATCCGCGTCCGGGTGGGGAGGGTCAGGATGTGGACCCCGCTGTCCGGGGGTAGCGGCTGGAGGGCCATCCCGGTCCGGGTTCCCGAATGAAGCCCGAGGCCGTAGGCCACGGTGCTCTGCCGGAGCGTCCGCTGGGGCTCCTCCGACTCCTTCACCACCGGCAGAATCGGCGGAGGTTCCAGGTCCCCCCGGGGGAGATCCCTCTCTTCCCCGAGACTCGGAAATCTCCCGGTGGCCTCCGCTTCCTGTCTCCTCTCCAGGGCCCCGGCCACGGCGGAGACCACCTGCTCGTAGGTCAGGGGCTTTTCGATGAAGTCGCAGGCTCCCATCTTCATCGCCTGGACGGCGGTGGCAGCGGTTCCGTGGCCCGAGATCATGATCACCGCCGCTCCGGGATCCTCGTCTCGGATCGCCTGGAGGGTCTCGAGACCGTCCATGTCGGCGAGCCATACGTCCAGGAACACGGCGTCCGGATTCCGTTCCCGGTAGATCTCCAGGGCCCGGGATCCGCTCTCCGTGGTGAGGGGCTCGTACCCCTCGTCCTCGAGGATCCCCGAGAGCGTGGCGAGGATCGAGGGCTGGTCGTCGACGACGAGGACACGTTTTGGCATTCCGAATCGATTATCCCTCCTCGGCCCCCCGCCCGTCGAGCCCGGAGCTCCCGGGGCCCGGGTTGATAGCATCCGGCTGTGCCAAATCCGGAAAAGCCCATCGTCTTCGTCCCGGGGGTCCCTGGGTCCGAGCTCCACCACGCCGAGGAGGGTCACAAGCTCTTCTTCCGCTACCGGGACATCGACAGCACCCGCTGGAAGCGGGAGAACCTGGACCTGATCAAGGGCCCCGACGACCCGGAGGATCCGGGTCCGGTGACGGCCGGACCCGCCATCCGCCGGTATTTCCGGGGCGAGACCCTCGTGGACCTCGCCCACGGAAAGCAGGCCGAGTCCCTCTACGACCTCCTGCGTCGGATCGGCTACCGGAGGAAGAGCGACAAGATCCGGGAAGCGCCGTGGGATTGGCGCCTGCCCCTGGATCACCCGAGCTCCCAGGAAGCCGTCCTGGAGACCATCCGGGAGCTCGCCGATCAGGAGGATCGGCCGGTGGTGATCCTGGCCCACGGTGCCGGTGGGCTCGCGGTCCGGGCGGCCCTCGAGTCGGAGCCGGAGATCGTGGATCGGATCGATTCCCTGGTCGCCCTGGGAGTCCCCTGGGCCGGGACCCCGGACGTCCTGGGCTGGCTCGGGTATCACCGGAAGTTCGTCCCCCTGGACAAGAAGACCACGGACAAGGTCCTGACCACCTGGTGGTCCCTGTGGGACCTGGTACCCCCCGACCCGGAGTCCACCGACCTCACCGACGAAGAGGGGGATCTCGGCCTCTTCACCGTGGAGGGGGAGCCGGCCTCACCCCTGACGGTCGAGAAATGGATCTCCACCAAGAAGTACGCTCCCCGGAAGGCCCGGGCCACCTCCGCTCACGAGCGGCTCGGAAACCGGACCCCGGAGCTGGATCTGGGCGACCGGGAGCTCACGATCTGGAATCTCGTCGGCTGGGGCAGCCAGACCCTCCCGTCGGCCTTTCTAGAGACCGACGACGAGGGAAACGTGAGCATCGAGCTGCCGGAGACCACCGCCGACGGTGACGGGATCGTTCCCCGCCGGTCCGCCGCCTGGATCCGGGGCGACGGAGTCCGGACCTTCTTCGTCCCCCTGGGAGGCTTCCAGCCCGTTCCCCACGGGACGCTCTGGCGCGCCCGATCGGCCCAGGAGATGCTCCGCCGCATCCTCGAGGACGACACCGTCTCCTTCGCCCACGTCTTCTCCGCCGTGGACCACACCGACTCCGAGGAGGACACGGCCAGCGTCCGGGTCCGTCTCGTGGCCCAGGACGAGGAGGGAAAGAAGCTCGAGGACGCCGAGGTCCGGATCCTGGACCGGGAGGAGTGGGTCCCGTTCCAGGAGGACGGCCGCCTCACGGTCCGGGTCCACCGCTACCGATGGAGGCACACCCGGAGCGACGTCCGGCAGATCCGGGCCCGGATCCGCTGGACGCAATGGGACCGGGAGCGCCACAAGGACGTGCGGCTCCTGGCCGAGGGCAAGCCCTACCGAAAGTAAGCCCGGGCCCAGGCCGTCGATTCGACCACCCCGGGATCTCGTTCCCAGGGAATGGGCCGCTCCACGGTAGAAGTCTCGCGCATCCGATCCCGGAGGTCCGCCTCGCTTCTCATGGACGCCCGAAGGAACGCAACGGGCGCGGAGACTCGAAGGGATCTAACCCGGAATTCTCACGAGACTCCTGCTGCGACGCCGTATTTGCCTGCATCTGCTGCGTTACGCTCCCTGCGGGCTCCTCGACGTACCGCCAGTACGCCTGCGTCGCCCTCCGTCGCAAGCCTTGCATCTACAGGCACCTACGACATCTCGCGACGAACCCTCGGTAGAGTCGAGAGGTGGCGCGGTGGCGTTAGGTCGGAGGGTGTCTGTTTTCCGGCGGCTTTCGCCA
>JAWVZJ010000099.1:0-8139 GCA_033722255.1 Thermoanaerobaculia bacterium
ACTCCAGCCTTCCCCCCTGGGAGACCGCCTGGTAGAGGGCGTTCTCCTGGGCCACCCAGTGGGAGACGAAGAGATCCGGGAGGCCGTCCGGAGCCTCCCCGTCCCGGGCCAGGTCGGCCACGGAGATACCCATGGAGCCCCGGGGATCCGCGGTGCCGGTGCCGGGGCCGATATCCTCGAAGAGCGCAGCACCGAAGTCGGCCCCCTGGTTCTTCAGCAGGACGTTGGCCGACACGTCGTTGGCCACGTAGAGGTCGAGCCACCCGTCGCCGTCGACGTCGACGATGGTGGCGGCGAGGCTCCGACCCTCGGGGTTCGAGGCGCCGGCCTCCAGAGCCGCGTCCCGGAAGCCCCCATCGGCCTCCTGGAGGAAGAGGGCGTTCGGCTGGGGATCGAAGGAGTTCGGGTTCAGGGTGAAGGGGACCCCTTGCCAGTTCGGATCTCCCGAAGAGGAGACCAGATCCCCAGACCGGGCGTCGTACTCCACGTAGTTCGTCACGTAGAGATCCAGGAGACCGTCGCGATTCAGATCCCCCCATGCCCCGGCGATCGACCATCGGGGATCGTCGACACCGAGCTCCGGGGCGTCGTCCCGGAACGTCCCGTCCCCGAGACTCCGGAACAGGCGGTTTGGACCGTAGTTGGTGACGTAGAGATCCTCGTCGCCGTCCCCGTCGAAGTCCGCGAACCGGGCTCCCATCCCGAAGCCCTCCAGGTCGCCGACTCCCGCCAGGTCAGTGACGTCCACGAACCGATCTCCGTCGTTCCGATACAGGCGGTTCGAGCCCGAGGGCTCGGGCTCCACTCCCAGGGGACCCGAGAAGTTCACGACGTAGAGGTCCGGATCGCCGTCCCCGTCGTAGTCCCTCCAGGCGAGGCCCGATCCCGTGTCCTCCGGCAACGTCCGGGTCCTCGGGCCCGGTCCGTGGCGCATCCGAAGACCGAGCTCCCCGGAGACGTCCCGGAAGCTCAGATCCGGAGCCGAGGTCGCGCCCGGGTCCCGGAACTCCGCGGTCACCCCGGCCTCGGGGTCCTGGAGATCGGTGTCCCGCCGCCTCTCCAGCCAGACTCCCAGGAGGGTCAGGAGGAGGAGCCCGGCCCCGCTCAACAGCACGGAGAGCCAGATTCTCCGTCGTCGACGGCTTCCCCGACGCCGGCGTCGCCGGCGAGCCATCCGTCAGCCCCCGAGCCGGAGGGCCGACGAGTCGCCGGAGACCACGGCGATTGTCGTGCTCGCCCGGGCCTGGGTGATGGTGGGCTGGAAGACCCCCGTCGTCTCCTCGAGATCCGGGACCACGAGGTCCAGGAACTCCTGGCGGTATCGACGGTAGTTCAGCGCCGCCCGGATGGAGAGCTCGCTCTCGACTGCCTCCGGGATCCGGAGGCGGTACCGATGGGAGTCCGAGTAGCCGGCGAAGATGACCCGCTTGCCCTTCCCTCCGGCCTTCTTCCATAGCTCGTGGCGATGGAGCACCTCGCCGTGCTCGTCCACCGGGAGGGACTCCAGCACCAGGGTCCCCTCGTCCCGGGGATTGCCGATGGCGTGCTCCTCCCCCGGAAGATCCTCGATCCGCCGCGTCTCGGGATCGACGGTACCGAACTCCGCCAGGACCGTCCCCTCGGAGTCGACGAGCTGGAGATGGATCCAGGCCCGGACGAAATCCAGTGGACCGGTGACGAAGTTGTGCCCGGCCTTCCGGTTGGTCACCACGATCCGGACCTCCACCTCCTCGCCCGGTGCGGCCTGGGCCGGGGCCAGGAGCTCCAGCCCCGCCACCGGTCCCTCCGGCCAGACGTCGGCGATCTCCGGCAGGACCGTCTCTCCCCGCATCCACTCGTTCGTCAGCCGGACCTGCTCCTCCCAGTGGGGAAGATCCAGGACCTCCGGCATGAAGTTGTTGGTGGCGATGAATCCGTGATGACGATGGGCACCGTCGTCTTCGGTCCGCCGCCGGTCGCCGGCTTCGCCCCGGCCGGGATCGGAGGACTCGGGGACCAGCCTCATGTGGCAGTCGCGGCAGGAGAGGTCCTCCGTCGGATCGTCGGAGTGCCAGTGCCCGTTCTTCCACTCGTCGTACTGGTTCTGCCCCTCCACCTGACCGAACCGGTTCAGGGCTTCCGGGATGAACTGCTTGTGGCAGGCACCACAGAACTCCGGAGTCCGGAGCAGGTTCCGGTCGTAGTCCGCCAGGTGCTGCCGCGGGTAGGCTCGGATCAGGAAATCGGAAGCCTTGCCGGCGAGGCCACGGGAGCCCTCCCCGAGGTATTTTCGGGGCGGTGTCACTACGTAGTCCGCGTTCCCCCGCTGGTCCACCCTGGAGATCGAGTGGCAGCCGGCGCAGGAGATCCCCTCCTCCACCCCCGGCGCGGAAAGGGACTGACTGCTCATGTCCTTGGCCCCGGCGAAGAGAGAGATCGGATCGTGGCAGCCGGCACAGTACCGGGTCTCCGCCGGGTTCCGGTCCGAGGCGAAGTTCCGCTGGACGGCCTGGAACGGGGCGTTCATGGCCGAGAATCGATGGGCCGAGGGCTCCCACTCGTCGAGGATCTCCTCGTGGCAGCCGGCGGTCCCGCAGGACTCGGAGCCGGCCAGGAGCTCGGGAGCCACCATCCGGCCGTCGTCGGTCCGGGCGTAGGTGGGGGCGAAGGGATTCCCCCGGTACTCCTCGTGCTTCTCGGCGTACTCCAGCAGGGAGTAGCCCTCCGGCGGATCGAAGCGGTAGTCCGGACGGGGCCAGAACGCACCGGCCAGGACCGCTCCCCCCAGGACCAGGACCAGGGGGATCCCGACTCCCCGGAGAAAGCCCCCCATGGCCGTCGCCAGCTCCTCGTCCTTCCGGGCCGCCAGCCGGCGGCGGAAAAAGGCCAGCGTCAGATGGCTGGCCACCAGACCCAGGACGGCGAGCCCCACGATCAGGTGGATCAGGTCCCAGAGCTCTCCCAGTCGGGATCCGAAAAGGCTCTGCCAGGTGAGGACCAGACCGCTGACCAGGGCCACGATCACCCCGGTCAGGACCAGATATCCCACCAGCATGGTGGCCGTGATCTTCTGTCGCCACCAGGTCGCCAGGTGTTGGGTCCCGTACCAGGCCATGGGCAGGACGAGGAGCAGTCCGATCCCGGCGTGGAGCAGAACCAGGAGCTGCGAAGCCAGGGAAAAGGGGGCCAGGTAGATCCAGAGGCCGGAGAGACCGGAGAAAAGGAGGCCGGCGGCGACTCCCGCCGCCAGACGGGATCGCCATCCCTCCAGGGACCGGTCCCGGGGGCTGGATGAGCTCTTCCTTCTGTTCCTTCGACGCATGGTCTCTCGACGGCAATTGAGATCGGCTCCCTCGATCCGGGAAGCAACGGGCGGGAAGCTATCAGAGAACCCCGGGCGAAGGAGTATGAGCCAGATCATGTCCTCGGACGCCCGCTCCGGAGAGGCCGTAGGCGCCGGGCAGTCCCCGAGTTTCTCGCCTTCTCGGGTCGACCCCTTGTCGCCCTCCTCCACAACATCTCGTATATGACGAAAATCATACCACCACATCTTGTGGCAATCCTACGATTCGGCCACTCTCGCCCCCGCAGTCACGAACGGTGAAACAGTGAGGAGATCCCGATGAATCCGTCCCCCTCCGCGACCAGTTCCCCCAGCCCTTCCCAGACTCCGGATCACCGGCTCGAAGGGAACGAGGACCGATCTCGACCGGCGGTCCGTCGTTTCTTCACCCACCCCGGCGAGGACCCCTTCGCGTCCCGGTCCTGGAACCTCCGGCATGTGGTCCTCCGGAGCGCGGAGGGCGAGGTCCTGTTCGAGCAGGAGAATGTCGAGGCGCCGGAGAGCTGGTCCGAGCAGGCCGTCCGGATGGTGGCCAGCAAGTACTTCCGCGGGGGACCCCGGGAGGCGGAACGGGAGACCAGCGTGCGCCAGCTCGTCACCCGGGTGGTGGACACGATCGTCCGGTGGGGCCGGGAGGACGGATACCTGCCCACGGAGGAGGACGCCGAGACGCTCCGGGCAGAGCTGGCCCATCTGATCCTGGACCAGCGGGCCTCCTTCAACTCCCCCGTCTGGTTCAACGTCGGCGTGGAGGAGGCGCCCCAGTGCTCCGCCTGCTTCATCAACTCGGTGGAAGACACCATGGAGTCGATCCTCGATCTCGCCAAGACCGAGGGCATGCTCTTCAAGTACGGCTCCGGGAGCGGGACCAATCTCTCCTCGCTCCGGGGCTCCACCGAGGGCCTGTCCAACGGCGGAACCGCTTCCGGCCCCGTCTCCTTCATGCGGGGTCTCGACGCCTTCGCCGGAGCGATCAAGAGCGGCGGCCGGACCCGCCGGGCGGCGAAGATGGTCCTCCTGGACGACGATCACCCGGACATCTTCCACTTCGTGGAGGCCAAGATCGAGGAGGAGGAGAAGGCTCGGGCCCTGGTGGACGCGGGCTGGGATCCCTCCTTCGACGCGGAGAACGGCGCCTACCAGTCCGTGGGATTCCAGAACGCCAACCACTCCGTCCGCCTCTCGGACGAATTCATGGAGGCGGTCCGGGAGGAAGGGAAGTGGTCCACCCGGAACGTCACCGACGGCGAGGCGGCGGAGTCCTTCCCCGCCGGGGATCTCCTCTGGGCCGTGGCCGAGGCCGCCTGGCAGTGCGGGGATCCCGGCGTCCAGTTCTCCACCACCATCGATCGGTGGCATACCTGCTCCGGCACGGGGCCCATCCGGGCTTCCAATCCGTGCAGCGAGTTCCTCTTCCTGGACGACTCCGCCTGCAACCTGGCCTCCCTGAACCTCCTCCGCTTCTGGGACCCGGAGGAGGGGTTCGACATCGAGGGCTTCGTCCACGCCTGCGAGATCCTGATCACCGCCCAGGAGATCCTCGTCGATCGGGCCGGATATCCGACCCCGGCCATCGGAGAGACCTCCAGGCAGTTCCGTCCGCTGGGACTGGGTTTCGCCAACCTCGGGGCCCTCCTGATGGCCGCGGGCCTCCCGTACCACTCCGACGAGGGCCGGAGTCTCGCCGCCTCCGTCGCCGCCCTCCTGACGGGCTCCGCCTATCGACAGAGCGCCCGACTCGCCCGAAAGATGGGAGCCTTTGGCGGATTCTCCGACAATCGAGAGCCGATGCTGGGAGTGATCGACCGGCACCGGGATGCCCTGGACCGGGTCGAGGCCACCGAGCGCTCGGGCCCTGTGAAGGAGGCGGCGGAGACCGCCTGGAAGGAGGCCCGGCGACTGGGAGGAGAGCACGGGTTCCGGAACGCCCAGGTCTCGGCCCTGGCCCCCACCGGAACCATCGCCTTCATGATGGATTGCGACACCACCGGGGTGGAGCCGGAGATGGCCCTGGTGAAGAGGAAGCGCCTCGTGGGAGGAGGGACTCTGGACCTGGTGAACAAGACCGTCCCCCTGGCCCTGAGGAGCCTCGGCTACGAGGAGGAGAGGGTGGCGGAGATCACGGCCTGGATCGAAGAGGAGAGGATGGCCGCCGGCGCCCCGAACCTGGAGGATCGGCACCTCCCCGTCTTCGACTGTGCCCTGGCCACCCGGCCCGGCGCACGGATCATCGCTCCCGAAGGCCACATCGCCATGCTGGCCGCCCTCCAACCCTTCATCTCCGGAGCCATCAGCAAGACGGTGAACGTGCCCCGGGAGACGTCCGTGGAGGAGATCGAGTCCCTCTTCCTGAAGGCCTGGAAATCCGGGGTCAAGGCGGTGGCCATCTACCGGGACGGGAGCAAGGGGAGCCAACCCCTGAGCACCGAGAAGGAGGGAACGGCGGCCGAGACGGGCGACGAGGCCCGGAGACACCGACTCCCGGACGAGCGCCGCTCCATCACCCACAAGTTCTCCGTGGGACAGCACGAGGGGTACATCACCGTCGGTCTCTACGAAGAGGGCCAGCCGGGGGAGATCTTCCTGGTGATGGCGAAGGAGGGCTCGACCATCTCCGGGTTGATGGACGCCTTCGCCACCGCCATCTCCATCGCCCTCCAATACGGCGTCCCCCTGGAGGCCCTGGTGGACAAGTTCTCCCACACCCGGTTCGAGCCCTCGGGCATGACCCGAAACAAGGAGATCCCCTTCGCCAAGTCGGTCACCGACTACATCTTCCGCTGGCTGGCCTCGAAGTTCCTGGACGCCGACCAGCGGCGAGCCGCCGGGCTCCTGGTCCTGGACGACCAGGGGGAGGCAAGAGGGGAAACCCTGCCGGAGGCGGCGGCCACCACCCCGACGACAGCGACTCCCCATCCCCCCGCCGGATCCAACGGCAACGGAAGCCTCTACCAGCAGGACGCCCCGGCCTGCCGGGTCTGCGGCGCGATCATGATGCGGAACGGCACCTGCTACGGCTGTCCCGAGTGCGGGAACACCTCCGGCTGCAGCTGATCAACGCCTCCGGCCGCGGCTGCTGACCGGGCCCGCGGCACCGAGTGCGGAACCGGGAGCCAGAGGGGCGGTGATGAGGGCGGCTCCATCCCTCGTGCGGACTGCGTGACGAGCTCTGGGACAGGAGCACCCCGAGACTCCCACCTGGCACCCATCTTGCGATGGATAGTGCGACGAGAACCGAACCGCTCACCGACGCGAAGGAGATTCCCCCCATGCAAGACCGAAAGAATCCTCTTCCTCTCCTCGTCGCCCTCGTCTCCCTGCTCCTGCTTCCACTGGCAACCGCCGAAGCCCAACCCCAGGCGGAGTTCGGGGAGGATGTCGAGGTCGAGGAGGTGGCCCTGGACGTCCTCGTCACGGACAGGCAGGGCAACGTGGTCGTCGGCCTCGACCCGGACGACTTCATCGTCCGAGAGGACGGGGAGCCGGTGGAGATCACCGACGTAACCTTCTACAGCAACCGACGGTTCCTGGAGTCGGAGGCGGTGGCCGAGGAGCTCGGCCTCGACCCCGAAGCCGTTCCCACGGACCGGTATTTCATTCTCTTCTTCGACGATCCCCGGCGATTCCTTCCCCGGCTGTCCCGCCAGACCCTCGACGCGGCACGCTGGGCGAAGCGCTGGGTCGAGGGCGACCTGCAACCCAACGACTACGTGGCCGTGGTCCGATACGACTACGAGCTCACCCTCGTCCAGGACTTCACCAACGACGAGGAGGAGCTCACCGAGGCCATCGACGCCACGGCCAGCGGCAAGACGCCACCGGCGGGAGAAGTCCGGGGCGACGCCCCGGAGTCCCTGCTGCCGCACTGGCCCGAAGGCCGGCACCTGGACGAGATCGACCTGATCTACGAGGCCCTGGAGACCACCGCCCTGGCCGCGGGGACGATTCCGGGGCGGAAGAACCTGGTCCTCTTCAGCATCGGGTTCGGAGAGACGAACACGGCGGGGTTCTACACCCCGGACCCCCGCTACTACCCGGACATGAAGAGAATCCTGAACGACAACAACGTCGCGACCTACGCCGTGGATCTGCTGCCGACGACCGCCTTCGCCGCCGGGCCCAGGACCGTCCTCTCCAACGCCCTGAGCAACCTCGCCGCCGACACCGGGGGCACCTACTACTTCAACTTCGCCAACTTCATCACTCCCCTGGAGTCGATCTCCCGGGAGACGAACGGCTATTACCTAATCACCTATCGGAGCCCCCATCCGAGGGGAGAGACCGGGTATCAGGAGGTCACCGTGGACACGGAGAATCCCAGACTCCGGGTGAATGTTCGGGAGGGGTATCGCTACGGGGAGGAGTGACGACGGCCAGGGCGTCGGGTCCCGACCGCTCCCCCGGGACCCGGACCTCCTGCCAGCGGGCCGCGATACCCCTGACGACTGGAAGATCCCTGCTGCCTGATCGCGAGGGAGCCGGGAACCGGACGGTTCCCCGAGGAAAGCCGCATCAACACCTTCCCTCTCTGGTGGCGGACCCTGCGTCCGCCGGAGGAAACAGGCCGAATCCCCCCGGACACCCTGCTGCGAGTACGCATCGACTCGAGTCCGCTGCGGTCTCGTAGCCTGCGGGGCGCCAGCCTCGTATCTCCGGGCAGGTATGCCACTCGCGACGAGCTCTCGCACCGAGGGCGGGCTAACCCGGATTTCTCACGAGACTCCTGCTGCGACGCCGTATTTGCCTGCATCTGCTGCGTTACGCTCCCTGCGGGCTCCTCGACGTACCTCCAGTACGCCTGCGTCGCCCTCCGTCGC
>JAWVZJ010000100.1:0-8103 GCA_033722255.1 Thermoanaerobaculia bacterium
CCGGCCTCGAAATGGTAGGCCTCGATTCCCCGGTCCCGGAGGAGCTCCGCCAGGTGAGCACTCTTCAGGCCCACCTCGCAGTAGAAGACCACGGGCCGGTCCCCCTGGAAGCGATCCAGCCCGTCCAGGGCGGCGAAGTACTCCACGTGCTCCGCGCCGGGCAGGTGCCAGGCGTCGAAGCCGGTCCGGGAGCGCACGTCCACGATCCGGGCGTCGGGGGGCGGAGTCTCCACGCCCAGATCCGCGATTCCCAGGGTGGAGGCATCCAGGCTCCGGAGATCGAAGACCTCCCGTGCTTCCACGGCCTCGGCAATCGACCCCAAGTCCAGCTTCTCTTCCTCTTTGCGGACGTCGCCAGGACGGGCCCGGGTCGCCGGCTTCGACGCGTCCAGGGCGCAGAACTCCGGGACCTCCGCCGAGAGGTCGTAGGTTCCGATCCGCCGGGCAAGATCCACGATCTCGTCCTTGTCCCTCCCGGCCAGGGGACGGAGGACGGGCAGCTCGGCCACCTCGGAGATCACCCGGAGATTCCGGAGGGTCTGGGAGGAGACCTGGCCCAGGACCTCGCCCGTGACCAAGGCCTCGGAGCGGAGCTCTCGGGCCAGGTGGTTTCCGGCGTGGAGCATCAGACGCTTGAGGAGGATCTGCCAGTACCGGGATCGACACCGTTCCCGAAGCTCCTCCACGAGGGGTCGTAGGTCCACCTCGTGGAGCCGGGGCTCGGAGCCGTGACTCCACCGGTCGGCGATCAGCTTCATGACCTGGAGCGCCCCCTGCCGGTGCTTGGCACCCCCGAGATTGCAGAACAGGTAGTCCAGCCGGGCGCCCCGGCGGAGCATGGCCCAGGAGGCGACGGCGGAGTCGAATCCCCCGGAGACGAGGGCCAGGGCCGGACCCTCGCATCCCAGGGGCAATCCCCCCGGCCCGGGGATTTTCTCCTCGAAGAAGTAGGCCGAGCCGTTCCGGATCTCCACCCGAACCACGATCTCCGGCTCCTCCAGATCCACCCCTTCGGCGAAGGGAAGCAGGGAGGAACCCAGAGCCCGGTTCACGTCCCCGGAGCGGAAGCTCTCCTTGCGCTCGCCGCTCCGGCGCGCCCGGACGGCGAAGAGTTTGCCCGCCACTTTCGAGCGGAAGAGCTCGGTCCCGGCCTCCACGATTCCCTCCAGGGAGGTGCCCTCCCGCCGCACCGTGGGGGAGATGGAGTGGACTCCGAAGATCCGGGGGAGGATCTCCTCGGCGGCCACGGGAGGCGCCTCCACCAGCATCCGACTCCACTGCCGGTCCACCTCGAAGGGCAAGCCCGTGCTCTCGAGGCCCTCCCGGACGTGACTCTCCAGGCGACGGAGGAACTGGATCCGGGTCCCTCGCCCCTTCGTCGTCACCTCGCCCGTGTAGCGGACGAGGTAGAGGCGGGTCTCTCCGAGATCGCGGTCGGTACCCATGCGGCGATGGTACCTCCTCGGCTCCTCCCCGGGGTCGACTGCGGCCGAGAGGGAGGCCGGGCTAGAGACCGACCCGGCTCAGGGCCTCCACCGACCAGGGGTCGGGGGCGTCGCCCCGGAGTCGGCGGAGGAGGGCTGCGAAGGCGATCATGGCGGCGTTGTCGCCGGAGAGGGCGGGTGCCACCAGCCGGAGATCCACACCGCGCTCGTGGGCCCAGCCATCCAGCCGTCGCCGGAGCTCCCGGTTCGCTGCCACCCCGCCGGAGACGGCCAGGCATCCGATCGGTCGGGATCGGTGGAGAGCGTCGACTCGATCCAGGAGTTGATCCACGGCCGCGGCCCGGAAGGACGCCAGGAGATCCCGGAGGACCGGAGGCGGATCGTCGGGATCCCACGTGAGCCCCTCCCGTTCCAGCATCTCCAACTCCCGGAGGGTGGCGCTCTTGAGACCGGAGTAGGAGAAGAAGGGCGGATCGCCGGATCGGGGGACGGGGAGGTCGAAGCCGCCGGGGTCTCCGGTTTCCGCCAGCCGGTCCACCACGGGTCCCTGGGGATAGGGGAGACCGAGCCGCTTGCCCACCTTGTCGAAGACCTCTCCCATGGCGTCGTCCCGAGTCTCGGCCAGCGTCTCCACCTCGGTTTCCCGGACCCGGAACAGATTGGTGTGGCCTCCGGAGACCACCAGGCCCACGAACTCCGATGGTCTCGGATCCGCCGGGTCCCCGTCCACGGAGAGGAAGGGGGAGAAGAGATGACCGGCGAGATGGTGGACCGCGTAGAAGGGCCGTTGCAGGGCGTACGCCAGGGCCTTCCCCAGGGAGAGCCCCACCAGGAGGGAGCCCACGAGGCCGGGACCCCGGGTGGCCGCGACCAGACCCACGTCCTCCAGCTCGGTCCCGGTCTCCTCCTGGAGGACACCGACCACGTCCGGCCAGTTCCCCAGGTGCTCCCGGGAGGCGATTTCGGGAACGACCCCGCCCCAGGGCCGGTGGGCGGCGAGCTGGCTCGAGACGACGGACGTCAGGATCCGCCCGTCCCCGCCGAGAAGGGCCGCGGCGGTGTCGTCGCAGGAGCTTTCGATACCCAGGATCAACGATCGGTTTCTCACGGCGCCGATGATACCGACGCGACCCGGCGTGGGGGGTCCTCCGGGGAGGGAACCCGGAAGAGCCCGCCCTCTTCGGGAGGCGACCGGCGGCCGGGGCACCGTGTCCCCGGGGCATCGTGCCGAAGGTCCAGTGATCCGTTGTCGTCGACGCTCTCCGGTGCGGGAGGGAAAGGCCTGGCCCAGCCTCTCGTCCCTTCCTCGTTTCCGGCGTACCTGCTAGGATGCGTCGGGGCCCCCGGTTTCTTCACCGACGATCTTCTCCGGGTCCCCTCGGAGGGGCCTTCCCAGGAATCCAGGACCATCATGACCACCCGTTTCGCCATCAACGGGCTCGGCCGGATCGGCCGGGCCCTTCTGAGGATCGCCGCCCATCGTCCGGGTCTGGAGCTGGTCGCCGTCAACGATCTGGGATCCCCGGATCAGTTGGCCCGACTGGTGGCCAGGGACAGCATTCACGGACCGTTCGATCTGCCCGTGGACGCGGGCCCAGGCGAGCTCCGGATCGATGACCGGCGGCTCCGGGTGACCCACGTCGAAGAGCCGGACGAGATTCCCTGGGCCGGCTCCGAGCCTCTGGTGGTGGTGGAGTCCACGGGGACGGTGTCTGACCGGGAGGAGGCGGCGGGCCATCTCCGGGATCCGGTCACCCACGTGGTGGTCTCCGCGAACGTGGAGGACGCCGATCTGACCCTCTGTCTCGGCGTCAACGACGACGCCTTCGAGCCGGGGGAGGACCGGGTGATCAGCAACGCCTCCTGCACCACGAACTGCATGGCGCCGGTGGCCCGGGTGCTCCATGAGGCCTTCGGCCTGGAGGCCGGCCTCCTGACCACCATCCACTCCTACACCCGGAACCAGGAGCTCCTGGACGGAACCCACGCCGAGCCTCGGAGGAGCCGGGCGGCGGCCATGAACCTCGTGCCCACCTCCACGGGTGCGGCCCGGGCGGTGGGTCGGGTCCTGCCGGAGCTGTCGCGGCGACTCGACGCCCAGGCGGTCCGGGTGCCGGTGCCGGACGGCTCCATGGTTCAGTTCGTGGTCCGGCTGGGTTCGTCACCCTCTCTGGAGGAGATCGCGTCCCGGTTCCGAGAGGCGGCGGCGGGGGAGCTGGAGGGGATCCTCGACGTGACGGACGAGGAGCTGGTCTCGACGGACTTCCTCGGGGACCCCCATTCCGCGGTCGTGGATCTTCCGCTGCTACAGAGGCTTCCGGAGGGAATGGTCCGGGTCGTCGCCTGGTACGACAACGAATGGGGGTACGCCAACCGTCTGGCGGACCTGGTGGAGCGGATCGGAGAGCTTCGATGACCGATCTCTTCACCCTGGACGATCTGTCTGCGGACGAGCTCTCGGAGCGGGCGGTCCTGGCCCGGGTCGACTTCAACGTGCCCCTGGAGGAGGGAGAGGTCGCCGACGACACCCGGCTCCGGGAGACGCTCCCCACGCTCCGGGATCTCTCGGAGGCGGGAGCCCGTACGGTCCTGGTGGCCCATCTCGGAAGACCCGGAGGGGAAAGGGACCCGGAGGCGAGCCTCCGTCCCGTGGCCCGTCAGCTGGGGGAGCTCCTGGGTCGGGAGATCGGCTTCGCCGAGGACTGCGTGGGAGAGCCGGCCCACAAGGCGGTCTCGGAGCTGGAGGCCGGGGAGGTCTGTCTGTTGGAGAACCTCCGGTTTCATCCCGGCGAGAAGTCCAACCAGGAGGAGTTCGCCCGGAGCCTGGCGGCGCTGGCCGAGCTCTACGTGGGAGACGCCTTCGGTGCCGCCCATCGGGCCCACGCCTCCGTGGTGGGCGTTCCCGCTCTGACCCGCCGGAAGGCGGCGGGGCGACTCATGGTCCGGGAGGTGGAGGCCCTCTCCCGACTCCTGGGGTCCGTCGACTCTCCCTTCGTGGCCGTCGTCGGCGGCGCCAAGATCGAGGGGAAAATGGATACCCTGGACAACCTCCTGGGACGCATCGACTCCCTCGTGATCGGGGGAGGTATGGCCAACACCTTCCTCGCCGCCCGGGGGGTTGAGATGGGCGATTCCCTGCTCCAGGCGGAGCGTCTGGAGATGGCCCTGGATCTCCTCCAGCGGGCCGAGAGCCGGGGCGTCGAGGTCCATCTTCCCACGGACCTGGTGGTGGCGGAGGATCTGAAGTCTGCGCCGCCGATCCTCGAGCTCCGGCCGGCCGCCGGGATCCCCGGGGGTCGGAAGGCGCTGGATATCGGCTCGGAGACCCGGGCCCGCTTCGCCGAGATTCTCGAGGAGGCCGGAACCGTCTTCTGGAACGGACCCATGGGGGTCTTCGAGAGGCCGCCCTTCGACGCCGGCACCCGGGCCGTGGCCGAGGCGGTGGCGAGCTGCCCGGGCTATACCGTGGTCGGAGGTGGGGAGACTACGGCCGCGGTGGGCCGGGTCGGAGTGCGGGAGCGGATCGACCACGTCTCCACCGGGGGTGGAGCGGCGCTGGAGCTGTTGGCGGGACGGGAGCTTCCCGGGGTGGAGGCTCTGAGGAAGGGGGACTCGTGAAACGTACGCCGATCGTGGCCGGAAACTGGAAGATGAACCTGGTCTCCGACGAGGCCCGGGCGCTTTGCCGGGGAATCCGGGAGCGCCCCGGGGGTGAGGAGGTCGAGGTGGTGGTCTTCCCGTCCCATCCACTCCTGCCCCTGGTGGCCGAGAGCCTGGAGGGGACGGACGTCGAGTGGGGCGGGCAGGATCTGTCGCCTCTGGAGCCCGGGGCCCATACGGGGGACGTGGCCGCCGTCCAGCTGCGGGATCTGGGAGCCTCCTGGGCCCTGGCTGGGCACAGCGAGCGCCGGCGGGACCACGGGGAGAGCGACGAGCTGGTGGCGGCGAAAGTGGCCGCGGCGGCGTCGAAGGGGCTGACCCCGGTCCTCTGCCTGGGAGAGACGGCCGAGGAGCGGAGCCGGGAGCAGACCTTCTCCGTCCTGGCCCGGCAGCTCGACGTCCTGACCGAGCCTCCTCCGAGCCTGGTGGTGGCCTACGAGCCGGTCTGGGCCATCGGGACCGGGGACACGGCCACGCCGGAGCAGGCGGAAGCGGCCCATCGGTTTCTCCGGGAGCGTTTCGCCGGGCGCCTCGGGGAGGAGAGGGGTGCCGCCCTCCGGATCCTCTACGGGGGTTCGGTCAAGCCCCACAACGCGGCCGAGCTGGCCGCCCAGCCGGACATCGACGGCTTTCTCGTCGGCGGAGCCAGTCTGGACGCCGACTCGTTTCTGTCCATCATCGAGGTTTTCGTCTGAATCAGGAGGTACTCCGTGATCACTTTCCTCTACATCGTCCACATCCTCGTCAGCATCTTTCTGGTTCTGGTCATCCTGTTGCAGCAGGGCTCCGGGGCCGATCTCTCGGTCTTCGGAGGAGGCAGCACCCAAGCCGCCTTCGGAGCCCGGGGTGCGACCCAGCTGATCCACAAGCTCACCGTGTGGGGATTCGTCGCCTTCATCCTCTTGACCCTCGCCATCGCCGTCCTTCAAGGAGGACGGGAAGGCTCCGTGGTCACCGGCATCGAAGAGGAGCCGGTAGGGGTGGAGCAGACGGTGGAGCCGGAGGCGTCCGAGGAGACCGAGTACGTGGCCGAGGAGCTCGAGCCGGAGCAGGGTGAGGGTGCGACTGGAGAGGACGGTGGGAGCGGAGAGGACTGAGGGGGCGGCCACCGCTCGGGGACAAGGGGTGGGATCCCCTCCTTTCGTTCCCGGCGAGGCGCCGGTCGGAGGGTGGCAACTCTCGCCCGGCCCTGGTACAATCTCGGGTCCACGCCGAAGTGGCGGAATTGGTAGACGCGCACGGTTGAGGGCCGTGTGGGGCAACCCGTGCCGGTTCGACTCCGGCCTTCGGCACCAACCCTCGATTCTCCGCGGCGGAGCTCTCGCTCCACCGCACCAGCGTCAGGAATCCGACATCCGCCGGGCCTCCTCGATGACCACGGCGTCGACGGGGACGTCCTTCAGGCCCCGGCGACTCCCGGTCTCCACACCGGCGATCTCGTCCACCGTGTCCATCCCCTCCACGACCTCGCCAAAGACCGCATAGCCCCATCCCCGGCGGTTCTTTGCCCGGTGGTCCAGTGAGGCGTTGTCCACCAGATTGACGAAGAACTGGGCCGTGGCGCTGTGGGGATCACCGGTCCGGGCCATGGCCACCGTTCCCCGGCGATTCTCCAGCCCGCTGTCGGCCTCGTTCTCGATCGGTGGTTGGGTGGGCTTCTTCCGCAGATCTTCCGTGAAGCCTCCCCCCTGGATCATGAATCCGGGGATGACCCGGTGGAAGATCGTGCCGTCGTAAAAGCCGTCGTCGACGTACCGGAGGAAGTTCTCCACCGTTCGGGGGGCCTCCTCGGGGTAGAGCTCGAGGACGATCGTTCCCCTGCTCGTCTCCAGGGCGACCCGGGGGCGGGGATCCTCCCCCTCCTCTCCAGGGTTGACCAGGGCGGCGGCGCACAGGACCAGGCTCGGAATCATCGGTTCACTCCTTCGTGATCGGATCGTCGAGGTCCCGATCTCCTCGGCAGGTCTCGCAGGGACAGAGGGTCCGGAGGAGATCGAAGCGGTAGATCCCGGTGGCGTGGCCGTCGGACCAGCGGAACGACAGGGCGTAATTCCCCACCGGTTCGATCTCCACCGGATGGACCTCCGCGTCGGAGGGAGGGTGGTAGGCGACGGTGGCCGCGTGATGTCCCTGACAGCCGGCGCAGGGGCAGTATCCCCGGAGTCGCCGGTAGGCGTAGGAGCTCACGTGATCGTCGCTCCAGGTCACCCGGAGGTGCCCCTCCTCTGGGAGCCTCCGGACTTCCACCGGGTAGGGATCGGACATGGGTCCATGGTACCTCGTCGGGGTCTTCGCAGGGCGGTCCGATCCCCCTGGGAAGGCGTCCCGGGAGATCGCCACCGCTCCCGCCGAGGCACGGCCGTCAGCCGATCCTGGGATCGGTGGGGATCCGCAGCTCCTGGCCCACGTAGATCTTGTCCGGATCCTCGAGCATGGGCCGGTTCGCCTCGAAGATCACGTCGTACCGTGTGGCGTCTCCGTAGTAGCGCTTGGCGAGGGCCGAGAGGGTGTCTCCCTCCTCGACGGTGTGGAATCTGGGCTCCCCGCCCTCTTCGGATCCCTCGGCCGGTCCTCCGGGGACCGTCAGCTCGTCCCGGACCTCCTCGATTCCGGAGACGTTCCCCAGGGCGAGGATCACCTTCTCTCGGTCCACGGGCCCGGCGACGGTTCCTCGGACCGTGACCCGGGACCCGTCGAGCTCGAGCTTCCGGCCATCGACCTCCAGGTCCAGCCGATCCAGCTCTTCCTCCAGCCGGCGGAGCCGATGACGGTGGTGGGCCCCCCGGGCCTCCCGGGCGGTGGACTCCGCCGTCTCTTCCTGCTCTCCGGTGTCCCCGAAGATCTTCTTTCCCGCGTCCTTGACGAACTCGAACACTCCCATCGGAATCGCCTCCTTCGCGTGATCAGGGTCCTACGCGTACGGTCTCCTGTCTCTTTTAGGAAGCATTCTCCATGCCAGCGAGGAGCTCGAGATCTCGGCGGCACCGGCGATCTGGCC
>JAWVZJ010000101.1:0-8077 GCA_033722255.1 Thermoanaerobaculia bacterium
ATCGAGCAACCGGAGGAGCCGGACTCTCAGGGTCCGGACCCGACCCCGGGCTTCGGCGAGATCGGCGCGGCGGGACGCCTGTTCCGCCCGGGCCGAGAGGACGGCGGAGGGGACGGCTCGGCCGGTGTCCACCAGATCCCGGTTGAGCTCGAGCTGCTCGGTGGCCAGACGGAGACCGAGCTCCCGGATCCCGACCACCTCCTGGGCCAGCACCAGTTCCCAGTAGGTCCTCTCCACCTGGAGGACCAGATTCAGGACCGCCTGCCGGAGCTGCCACTCGCTCCGGAGGGCCGCGTTCTCCGCCTGCCGGAGGGTGATCAGATTCACCTTCCGGCCTCTCCCCTCCAGGAGGGGCTGAGTGAGCCGGAGCGTCCAGGAGCCCTCGTACTCCTCTGCGGTGAAATTCGTGTCCGACCGGTCCACTGCGCCGGACAGGCTGAGCCCGGTGCCGGTGGGAAAGAGGGTGGAAACCGTGGTGGAGAGATTCAGGTTCTCGGTGACCAGGAAGTTCGGGAACGAGGGTGCCTCCGGGGCGCCGTCCCCGGAACCGTCTCCCCCCGAATCCCCGAAGGTGAAGGTCTGCACCGCGGTGAGCTGCTGCGTGGCATCGGTGTAGAGGGCGGAGCCGGTCAGTCGAGGATCGAAGGCGGCCAGCTCCCGGGGAACGGCGTTGGCGGCGATCCGGGGCCCGAACCGGGCCACTTCCAGCCCCGGATTGTTGAGGAGCGCCGTCACCAGGGCCGCATCCAGCGTCAGGTCCCCGTCGACGGTGACCGGCCCCGGGGGCTCCGACTCCTCCTCCGGTCCCGAGGGGCGGGAGGCCGTCTCCGACCTTCCCCTTTTTTCCGTCGTCCTCTCCCCTCCGGACGCCGGCGAGGCGCCCGTCGACAGGTCCAGGGGCGGCGGAGCCGGCGGTGCGCCCTCGGCGAGATCCGGGCGGGGACCGGACACGCAACCACCCACGACCAGCAGGAGCGACCCCGCCAGAGGCAGCATCGCCTTTTGCGGATCCGGGATCGTCAAGACCCCTCCTCCGGTGTCGGTTCTCCGCCTCCACTCCCGGGATCGAGCTCGTCCCGTTCCGACGATTCCCCGGAACCCTCTAGCGGAGTCATCCCGATCTTCCGCTCCACGGGGAGGACCAGGGCCTCCAGGTGATGGTGGGCCCGCTTCTCGCGCCGGAACTCTTCCAGCGCGGTCAACACCTGGTCGACCCGCCCGTCGGGCACCTGGGCCTGGATCACGGTGAGGCTTCCGGGAAAAGCCTGGGATCCCTCGTGCCGTCCGTCGCCGTCCCGGCCCGCGATCCTCCCGGTCCGGGCCCAGGCCTCCAGTCCCTGCTCCCCCAGGATCTCTTCCACCGGCTCGGTGTACTGGACCTGGAACGTGAGGTGCAGGAGCTTCATGACGCCGGGCTTCCCTCCGGTCCCCTCCGGACCCGAGTTTCGGCCTGCCGGCCGGCAGTGCCGAAGAGCTTCTGCTGGAGGGCGTCGAAGAGAGTGTAGACGACCGGGATCACTACCAGGGTGAGGAAGGTCGTGGCCAGGAGACCCGCGGCCACCGCCACCCCCAGGGGAGCCCTGGCCTCCCCACCGGCCCCGAACCCGAGGGCGATCGGCATCATCCCCAGTACGGTGGAGAAGGTGGTCATCAAGACCGGCCGAAGCCGGACGTGGGCGGCCTCTTTAGCCGCCTCGATCAGGCCGTATCCCCGTCTCCTGAGGACGTTCGTGTAGTCGATCAGGAGGATCGCGTTCTTGGTCGCCATACCCATGAGCATGATCAGGCCGATGAAGGAGTAGATGTTGAAGGTCATCCCCAGGACCCAGAGGCCGCCGAAGGCTCCCACTCCGGCCAGGGGCAGGGCCACCAGGATGGTCAGGGGATGCAGCCAGCTCTCGAACTGGGCCGCCAGGACCAGATAGATGAACACCACGGAGAAGACCAGGGCCAGCGTCAGGTAGTAGAAGGATTCCTGGAAATCCTGAGCCTCCCCGGTCAGGGCGTAGTCGAAGCCCGGAGGGAGGATCTCCTCCAGGCGAGTCTCCAGCTCCGCCACTGCGTCCCCCAGGGCCACCCCGGGCGGAGTGGACGATGAGACGGTCGCCGCCCGGAGCCGGTTGAAGTGATGGATCTCGGACGGTCCGATCGTCTCCTCGATGGTGGCCAGGTTCCCCAGGGAGACCAGCTGGCCCCCGCTCCCCCGGACGTAGAAGTCCTTCAGGATGTCCGGAACCAGCTCGCCCTGCCCGATCAGCTCGGGGATCACCTCGTAGCGCTCGCTCTGGCTCTCGATCTCCGAGACCTCGGGCTCCCCCAGGAGGAACCGGAGGGTGTTGGCGATGTCGGCCACGGAGATCCCCATCTCCGAGGCCTTTTCCCGGTCGATCCCGATCTCCACCTGGGGCTTGTTCATCTTCAGGTCGGAGTTGATCCCGACGAAGGAGGGCTGGCTCCGCATCCAGCTCATGATCTCTCGCTGACGCTCGTCGAGCTCGTCCAGGCGGGGGCTCTGGAGCACCACCTGCAAGGGGGCCTCGCTGGGACCGGCGATGGAGGTCTCGATGACGAAGGCCTGGCCCGCCGGGAGCCGTCTCAGACGCTCCCGGACCTCCTGCATCACCTCCACCTGATGTCGGTCCCTCTCACTCCGGGGGATCAGGTGGGTGAAGACGATCCCCTGGTTGACCTCCCCCGGGCCCCCGCCCCCGGAGAGGCCGATGGCCTGGAAGTAGTGGTCGATCTCCGGAATCCCGTCCAGGACCGATTCGATCTGTCGGGCGTACCGGTCCGTGGCCTGGAGGGTCGAGCCCTCCGGGGTCTCGAAGGAGATGAGGAACTCGGACCGATCCACGCTGGGCACGAACTCGGTGGAGAGGCCGACGAAGAAGAGGACGGCCAGGCCGAAGGTGACGATGGCCGCCACGACCGTGATCCCCCGGTGGGCGAAGGCCCGGTCCATGACCCGGGTGTAGAACCCCTCGAGGGCCCGCCAGTGGCGCTCGGTCGTCTGGAAGAGCCGACCGTGGCGCTCGGGAACCCGGAGGAACCGGGCGCAGAGCATGGGGGTGAGGGTCAGGGCCGTGAAGGTGGAGGCGAAGACGGTGGAGGCAACGGTGAGCCCGAACTCCTGAAAGAAGCGCCCGATCAGGCCCTGGGTGAAGGCCACCGGGATGAACACCGCTCCCAGGGCCAGGGAGTTGGCGATGGCTGCAAAGGCCACCTCGGTGGTGCCGGCCTGGGCCGCCGGTCGGGGCTCCATCCCGTGCTCCTGCTTGCGGTAGCAGCTCTCGAGAATCACGATGGCGTCGTCCACCACGATCCCGATCACCAGAATCAGCCCCAACATGGTCAGGGTGTTGATGCTGAAGCCCATCAGGTGCATCAGGGCCGTCCCCCCCAGCAGGGAGGTCGGAATGGCCAGGGAGGTGATCAGGGTGCCCCAGGCGGTCCGGAGGAAGGCCAGGACCACGGCCACCACCAGGAGGGTTGCCAGCCCGATGGTGAGCAACAGGTCCTCGATCGATTCCGCGATGTAGGTGGAGTCGTCCGCGGCCACGTCGTAGCTCAGCCCCGGGGGAAACTGTCGGGAGAGGTCTTCCATGCGCCGCTTCACGGTCTCCGCCAGGGCCACGGTGTTGGCGTCGGCCTGCTTGACAATCCCCAGGCCGACCGCCGGCTCGCCGGTGAAACGGGCGATCAGGCGGTCGTTCTCCACCCCGGGCACCACCTCGCCCACGTCCCGGATCCGCACCGGGTTCCCGTTCCGGACGGCCACGATCAGATCGTTCATCGGACCCGGCGACGCGAACTGTCCCTGGGTCTTGACCAGGAACTCCCGGCTCTCGCTCTCCACCCGACCCGAGGGGATGTCCACGTTGTTGGCCCGGATGGTCCCGACGACATCCTGGACCGTGAGCCCGTACCCCGCGAGCTCGTCGGCGTCGAGGCGCACCCGGACGGCGTAGAGCCGGGATCCCCCGACCTGGATCCTTCCGACTCCCCGGATGTTCTCCAGCCTTTCCTTCAGGATCTTGTCCGCGTACTCCGTCATCCGGACCTGATCCCACCGTTCGTCGCCGGTCAGAGCGAGCCACATGATCGCCTGGGCGTCCGGATCCAGCTTGGACACGATCGGAGCCTCGATGTCCTGGGGGAGGTCCCGGCGGGCCCGCTCGACCCGGTCCCGGACGTCCTGGGTGGCGATGTCGATGTCCCGCCAGAGCTTGAACTCCGCCGTCACCGTCCCCACCTGCTCCCGGGCGGTGGACGTGAGCTCCTTGAGCCCCTCGATGGTGTTGATCTCCTCCTCCAGGGGCTCGAGGATCTCGGTCTCGATCACCTCCGGCTCCGCTCCGGGAAGGACCACGTTGACACTGACGATCGGGAAGTCGATGTCCGGGATCTCCCGGACCGGCATCTGCTGATAGCCGTAGAGACCGAAGATGGCCACCACTAGGAACACGACCACGGTCAGGACCGGCCGGCGGATGCAGAAGTTCCAGATCATCGGGGCAGATTCACCGGCTCCACCACGTTCTCCACCACCTCCACCTCCTCACCACCGGCAAGGCTCATCTGGCCGGCCCGGACCACCGTCTCTCCCGGCTGGAGCCCCTCCCGGATCTCCACCTTTCCGGGCACCCGGAGCCCGACCTCCACCTCCCGTCGCCGGGCCACGCCGTCCTCCACCACGAAGACGAAGTATCCCTCCCGGGTCCCGACCAGTGCCTCCTCCGGCACGACCGGTCGGTCCTCCCGTCTCTCCAGGGTCACCCGGACGCTGGCAAAGCCCCCTGGCTTCAGGCGCCCATCGGGATTGTCGATCCTTGCCTTCACGAGGAAGCTCCGGGTCGCCTCCTCGATGGCGGGACTGATGAATCCCACCTCTCCGGTGAACGTCCGGTCCGGGAACCCGGGGACCCGGACGGTGACCTCCTGTCCGGCCGCGATCCTCTCCAGGACCCGCTCCGGGACGCCGAAAGCGACCTCCAGGACATCGGTCCGATAGAGATCCGCGAGGGGATCGCCGACCTGGACGAAATCCCCGGAATCCACCAGACGTTCCGAGATCTCACCGGCCATCGGTGCCTCGATCACCGTGTCCTCCAGGCGCTCCTGGACGAGCTCGATTTCGGCCTCGATGCGACGGACATCGGCCCCGGCCTGGTCGAATGCGCTTTCCGCCTCGTCCAGCTCCTCCTCGCTCGCCGAGCCCCTCTGGTGCAGGGTCTCGACCCTCTCGAAGGTCCGCCCCGTGAGCTCGACCCTGGCCTCCGCGGCCTCCAGGGCCGCCCGTCGGGCCCGGAGCTCCCGGCGGAGCTTCTCGGCGTCGATCGCGATCAGCGGCTGCCCCTCTTCGACCCGGGTCCCCTCTTCGAAATGGACCCTCTCCACCGGACCGGTCACCTCCGACCGGAGCGTCACCTCCTCGGGGGATCTCAGAGAACCGGTAGCGGCCACCGTGTCCCGGAGGGTCTCGGCCTCGACCCGAATCGCCTCCACGGGAACGGTCCGAGAGCCTCCGTTTCCCGCTCCCTCGTCCTCTCCACTACAGCCCGCGAGCAGCGCCACGATCAGGGCCGGGAAGAGGAGCCGGGGAGAGTCCGCGACCCGAGCCCGGAGCCAGGCGAGGGTCACGCTCTTCTCCCCGACTCGGGACGGCTCGTGGGGGATCGACTCCAGGGCTCGTTGTCTCTCACTCCTCCTCCAGACGGTTCGGCTCTCGCCGGTCCTCCGATCGCTCCAGTCTGCCTCCGACCCCGGTCGGTTCCGACGGCGACTCCTGTCACCGTCTCCCGAGATCCCTCCCCGGCCCGGGGACAGGGAGATCGAGCGCTTCGACACCGGAGACTAACACGACTCCGCTCCCCGGCCCTCCGGTGGGACGATCCTCACAAGAAGCACGAACAGAGCAGGGCGTCGGATGGGGAGCCCCTACGAAACCTGGCACGGTAGCCGGGCCGTTCGGGGCCTGCACGAAGGTCCCGGACACCGCAGCCGAACGATCGGGACCGCCTGCCGGAGGGGCTCAATCGGACGATCGAATGAGTCGAACGCCGTTGCGTCCCTGCCGGTGGAACTCACTCCTCGAGTTTCTTCTCCACCATCTCCTCCACCTTCCCGTCCAGCCGCTCGACGCGGTCGGAAATCCCCTTCGAAACCGGCTCGAGCGACCGCAGGACCAGGAAGTTGGTAAGGGCCAGGACGACCGCGATCTCGAATCGGTTGTAGGCCACGGCGGCGCCCAGGGCCGCCGTGGCCCAGATGCTGGCGGCGGTCGCCGTCCCGCTGATGTCCATGCCCTCCTTGATGATCGCCCCGGCGCCGACGAATCCGATACCGGTGATGAGGCCCTGGATGATCCGGGCCTGGGCTCCGGCATCGCCCGGAAAGGCGATCTTCCCCACCATCACGTAGGCCGTGGAGGCGATGGCCACCAGGGGAAAAGTCCGGAGCCCCAGAGGCTTGTCCTCCTTCTCCCGTTCCAACGCCACCGGCAGCGACAGCACGAAGGCGATGGCGAGGCGGGCGAAGCTGTCGAGGGCGGCGGCGAAATCGAAGCCCAGAAGCTCGGTCACGACGACACTCCGGCGGTTCGGTTCATGTCCCGAGCCCCATCTTACGACAGGGGTCCCGGGCGAGAGCTTTCTCAGTGATGGATTCCGTCGTGGCGGCGGACCATCGTGAGGTATCGGCCCGTCGGTCCCTTCCGCCGGAACCCGAGGAGGTGGAAGAGCTCGAGGGCGAACCATCGGGCCACGGCCCGGTCCACGAGGAAGGCGTCCGGCCGCTCGGGGTGATGCTCGACCCCCGGTAGGTGGGGGAGGACCCGGTCGGCCCGGAGGTGCCGGAGCGCCGTCGAGACCCGGAGCCAGAGTCGCTTCACCGGGCGGACCACGAAGAAGCCGTCCTCCCCCGGGGACTGATAGAGGGGCATCAGGAGCAGACCCGGCTCCGGGGGGGCCACGGGACCCCGGAGATCGGAGGCGATCGGATCCGTGGGCACCACCGGCTCGAAGCTCTCGTGGCCCGGATCCATCTGGAAGCGATCGTCGGGAGCGAACCCGTGGCGGTACCGAACCTCGACCACTCGGGGGAGATTCCTGCTCTCCCGCCGGAGCCTCTCGATGGCCGGGACGGCCTCGGGATGTCTCCGGTCGAGGAGCCCCGCCCGCTCCAGGGCGACCCAGACCGCTCCCGCCGCCCGCTCCGGCGCCCGGGGATCCCGGTGCTGTCCCGCCTCGAATCCCACCGTGGTGACCCCCCGGCGGCTCATGAAGTGGAGAACGGTCCCGTCGAGCTCCTCCTCGATCCCCAGGACGATCGGCGCCGGGATCGTCATGCCGAACCGCCGGTTCACCAGACTATCCTCTACCAGGCCGAAGGCCGGTCCCGGCCCGGAGGTGGTGTGGAGGTCCAGCAGATAGACCCGACCCCGGGCCCTCTCCATGATCTCCCGGAGCTCCCGGTCGAGCTCGGCCAACTCTTTCTCCTCGGGGCTCGAGGCCTTCCCGGAACGGACCCGGGCCACGGCCTCGTCGAGCCAGATTCGATTCAGGTCCCGCTGTAGAAAACGACGGCCGTTCCGGAGAGCCCGGCGGTTCCCGGCCAGCCCCACGAGCTCGCCCCGCATCCTCGGGGTCTTCGCCTCCAGGGCTCGGAACACCCGGAGGATCCCCTCGATGCCCGCCGGCTCGTTGCCGTGAATTCCCCCCAGACAGATCAGGGTCGGACCGGCCTCCGATCCCCGGAGACGACCGAGGAGACGGCGGACCTCGAGACCGTCCTGCTCGGGATCGGGACGGGTCAGCACTCCGGCTCCGGACTCACGAGACCCGGAAGATGTAGAGATCGATTCGCTCATGGGGAGGACCGGTCGGGGGAGGACTCGCACCGACCATCTCTCATTTTGTCAGATCGAGCCCGGCTCCGTGGAGCCGGTAAGATCCATCCGTGTCCCGATCGGGTCTTCTCGCAGCGATCCTCCTTCCCGCAGGACTGCTCTTCGGAGCCGCCGAGCCTCCCGCTACGGAAGAGCTCGGAGCCCTCTCTCCGGAGGATCGGGAGTGGCTGG
>JAWVZJ010000102.1:0-7986 GCA_033722255.1 Thermoanaerobaculia bacterium
AGGGAGGGGGGACCGACCATGAGGGCTGCTTCGCCGAGGAAGGGCAGGGGTCCCCCGTAGGCGATCTTGTAGAGACGGGCATTGGTCACGAACTCGAGGGTCGGCCAGCCGTGATGGAACTGCCAGACCAGGTGAGGCAGCACCAGCAGGAAGGCGAGGGCGGCTCCCGCCCAGGGCCAGGGGGTCCGGAGATGCCGCCGTAGGGGGGTCAGGACCACGGAGAGGGCGACGGCGGTGAGGAGGAACAGCACGCTGAGCTTGTTGAGGAGCCCGAGGCCGCCCAGGAGACCGAAGGCGAGCCAGCCCCGGGGCTCGGACCGATTCACCATCCAGACCAGAATCCGGACCAGGGCCACCCAGAACAGGAGATCCAGGATGTTCATGGAGTAGAAGCCGCCGAGGATCAGGACGATCGGGGCCACTCCGGTGGCCAGGGAGGCGAGGATCCGGGCCCGATCCTCGCCCCCGAGGGCCGCTGCCAGGTCGGACATCATCAGCACCAGGACCCCGGCACCCAGTGCGGGGAGGATGCCCAGAGAGAGGACCGAATCTCCGAAGAGGGCGGTCCATCCGGCCAGGATGGCAATGGAGAGCGGGGGATGGTCCACGTATCCCCAGGCGAGATGGTCGGCGCAGGCCAGGTAGTAGAGCTCGTCCCGGAAGATCCCGTACCGGGCCGTCGTGAGGACCTGAGCCATCACCACGAGACCGGCGACGACCCAGACCGTGGTGGGTACGGAGGCGAGCCTCCCGCTCCAGGATCGGGAGCTCCCGGCCGGACCTTCGGGGGGACGGGAGCGATTCACCGCGATGGACTCCCGGTCCGGAGACGACCTTTCCTCATGGGGCGTGCGCCAGATGCCGGGAGACCATCCCCTCCAGGATCCTTCCCGCCGAGATGCCCCGGACCCGCCATCGCGGTCCCTCCAGGAGCTCCGCGGCCAGGCCCAGGAGTCGTCGCCGGGCCTCCGATCCCAGCTCCCGCTCCAGGGCCAGCCCCTTCACGGCGTCGGCGGCGAGGATCCAGGGCTCCTCGGTCCGGGGATCCTTCCACTCTCCAGCCTCCTCCAGGAGCCCGGCCAAGCTCAGGAGATAGACGGGCGATCGGGTCCTCTCCCATGCGTCGAGGACGGTCCCCGCTTCCCTCGAGAGGGCCTCGGCCCGCCCCTCCTCCCGCCGGGCTCCACCGCCGAGATAAAGGCCCCAGGAACGACTTCTGAGCGTGGGGAGGAGATCCTGCTGGGCCGGTGCCAGGAGGAGGAAGTTCCGGGGCGCCCGGACCGGTGGCTCCTCGAGCACCTTGAGAAGAGCGTTGGCCGCCCCGCCGGTCAGGGACTCGGCCTCGGCGATCACCAGGACCTGTCCCCGGGCCTCGAAGGGGGCCTGCCGACAGATCTGGAGGAGCTCCTTCGTGGCGGCGACGGAGGTCGCGGTCTTCAGGTCCCGGGTCAGGACCCGGAAGTCCGGATGGAACAGGTCGTCGTCCAGGGTGATCCTCCGACAGTGGCGACAGGATCCGCAGGGTCGGTCCCCGGGCTCCTCCTCGCACAGCAACGTCCGGGCCAGCTCGACCCCCGTGGCCAGCCGCTCCTCCAGGTTGGTGCCGTGGATGATCAGGGAGGGGTAGAGGGTGCCCTCCCGGGCGAGCTTCCGGGCGCCTCGAAGATTCATGCCGGATCCAGGAGGGCCGCGACCTCGGGGAGGGAGGAGAGGATCTTCCGGACCCGGCGAGCCGTCGTCTCCTTGGCTCCGGAGGAGTCCACGATCCGGAATCGATCCGGCTCCTCCTCCGCCCGGGCGAGGAACCCCCTGCGGACCCGGTCGTAGAAGGCCAGGTCTTCGGAGTCGAGACGGTCGACGTGGCTCCGGGATCGCCGACTCGGGGACCTCCCGCGGCGCCGGGCCTCCTTCGCCGGGAGGTCGAAGAGGAGAGTCAGATCCGGTTGCCGTCCTCCGGTGGCCACCCGGTCGACGGATTCCACCTCCTCCGGGGGGACTCCACGGCCCGCTCCCTGATAGGCGAAGGTGGAGTCGGAGAACCGATCGCAAAGGACCCAGGATCCGGCATCCAGAGCCGGCTCGATCACCTCCAGGAGATGCTGCCGGCGGCTCGCCGCCACCAGCATCAGCTCGACCCGGCCATCCATCGGCTCCCAGCGCTCATCGAGGAAGATCCCGCGGATCGCGGATCCCAGGGAGCTTCCGCCGGGCTCCTGGGTGGTCGTGACGTCGATTCCCCGGGCCTCCAGCCAGGCGGCGGCACGACCCAGATGGGTGGATTTTCCGCTGCCGTCCAGGCCCTCGAAGGTGATCAGCTTTCCGGCCATGAGGTTGGGAGGATAGCAGTGCCGCAGACCCCGTTCCCAGAGCATTGCGGAGAATGAAACGGTGAGCGACCAGTGGATGGTGGGCCGGTCCTCCGGTCCCGGTCCCCGTGGACCTCCGAGCGGAATGATGCGAGGGGATGCCTGACCCATTCAGGATCAGCGTGCGGAGCGTTTCCGGGTTTGCGCCCCTGGGGGGTAGTGGATAGAATGCCAGGCCACCCCCTGGGGGTCGTGTACGCGACCTCAGCCAATTCCCGAATCTTGCAAGGAGCCCAAATGCAGAACGAACCCGAAACGAGCACGGGGCGCCGAACCCTTCTCCTCCTGGTCACCGGAGTTCTCCTCCTGGCCTTCGGATGGATCCTCACCGGCGAGACTCTCCAGGCGGAGAGTGAAGAGGCGGCCATGGTCGAGAGATCCGAGGGCGATGCGGAGACCCTGGCCGTGGTGGCCGGCGAGCCGATCACCCGGGCCGAAGTCGAGATGGAGGCCGGGGACCAGCTCCAGCAGCTGGAAGTCCAGCGAATGCAGTTCGAGAGGAAACTCGAGAACGACCGGTACCAGGCCATCAAGGAGGGGCTGGATCGCCTGATGGAGGAGCGTCTCCTGGAGCTCGAGGCGAAGAAGCGCGGAGTCGACGTGGAGTCGCTGGTCACCTCGGAGATCGAAGGCGAGATCGAGCCGGTCACCGACGAGAGGATCGACAGCTTCTACTCCGAGCTCCAGGCCCAGGGCCGGAGGCTGCCGCCGAAGGAGCAGATCGAGGGACAGATCCGTCAGCATCTCGAACAGCAGGCCTCGGCGGAGGCCCGGGAGGCCTTCATCGCCGAACTCCGAGACGAGTACCAGGTGGAGCTCCGGCTCGAGGCGCCCACCATCGACGTGGCCGCCGAGGGCTTTCCGTCCCACGGACCCGAGGACGCTCCGGTCACCCTGGTGGAGTTCTCCGATTTCGAATGCCCCTTCTGCTCGAGGATCGTTCCGGCGATCGAGAAGGTCAAGGAGAACTACCCGGAGAAGGTCCGGGTGGTCTTCCGGCAGTTCCCCCTCCGGAATATCCACCCTCATGCCCAGAAGGCGGCGGAGGCTTCGCTGTGCGCCTGGGACCAGGGAAAGTTCTGGGAGATGCACGATCTGATGTTCGAGGAGCAGAAGAAGCTCGCCGTGGCCGACCTGAAGGAGAAGGCGGAGCGACTGGGTCTCGACACCGAGGAGTTCGACCGGTGCCTCGACTCCGGGAAGTACACCGACGAGGTCCAGGCCGACGTGATGGCGGGCGTCGAAGCCGGGGTGAGCGGTACCCCCGCGGTGTTCATCAACGGCCGGTTCCTGAGTGGAGCTCAGCCCTATCCGGCCCTGGCGGAGATCATCGACGAGGAGCTGGCGAAGGCCGGGGAGGGCTGATTCCGGAGCCCTGGCCGGTTCGATGGGGTCGACTCCCGGCCGCCGGCTCCGGGTGGCGTTGCGCCCCCTCTCCGACCCCCGGGAGATGATCTCTTGCGCGCACTGATCCTGGCGGGGGGGACGGGAACTCGTTTCTGGCCCCTGTCCCGGCGGCAGCGACCGAAGCAGCTCCTGGAGCTGGAGGGAGACCGGAGTCTGCTCCGGCGAACCAGGGACCGCATCCTTCCTCTGGTGGAGCCGGAGGGGATCTGGGTCGTGACGACCCGGCTCCTGGCGGATTCCGTCCGTCGGGAGCTTCCGGAGGTCCCGTCGTCCCAGGTCCTGGCGGAGCCGGAGGGCCGCAACACGGCCCCGGCCATCGCCTGGGCCGTGGCATCCATGCCTCCGGACGTCCGAAACGAGGCCGTGATCGTCCTTCCGGCGGACCACCGGGTAGAAGAGCCGGAGGCGTTTCGTCGGGGGGTGGCCGTCGCCGTCGAGGAGGCCGAGAGGAAGGACCGGGTCCTGACTCTGGGGATCACGCCACGGCGTCCGGACACGGGATACGGATACCTGGAGTTGGGGGAGCTCGTCGATCGGGGCCGCAACGTGGTCGCGGTGGAGCGGTTTACGGAGAAGCCCGACGTCGAGACGGCGGAGAGATTCGTCCGCTCGGGCCGCTATCTCTGGAACGCCGGGATCTTCGTCTTCCGGGGGGAGACTCTCCTGCGGCTGGTAGACGAGCACCTTCCCGGACTCGCCCGGGGTCTCCGATCCCTGGAGGAGTCACCGGATCGGCTGGAGGAGCTCTACCGGCGTCTCCCCCGGGTCTCGATCGACTACGGAATCATGGAGCAGCTGGATTCCATCGCCACCGTCCCCCTGGAGTGCGGCTGGAGTGACCTGGGGACCTGGGAGGCCCTGGCAGAGGTTCTGGAGGGTAGCCCGGGTCAGGGAGCGAGCCGGGGTGAGACCGTGACCGTCGACTCCCGGGGCAACCTCCTCTGGGCCGAGAGGGGGACGGTCGCGGTCCTGGGCGTGGAGAATCTGGTCGTGGTCCATGCCGGCGACGCGACCCTCGTGGTACCCCGGAACCGGAGCCAGGAGGTCCGTCGAATCGTCTCCGAGCTGGAGCGGGAGGGACGGACCGACCTCCTCTGATGCAGTGGAAGCTGCCCCCTCCGAGCCGTTTTGCCGATCGGGTGCACCGCTGGATGCTGTCCCGGGGGTTTCCCGTTCTCTTGAAGATCGCCGTCGTCTGGCCCCGGTGGCTCCTGTTGCTGGGGTCCCGGGCCGTAATCTTCGTCGTCATGGTCGTGTATCCGCGACCGAAGGCCTCGATCGACGGAAATTTGGCCCGGATCCTCGGGATGTCGACCCGTTCCGGGAGGGTCCGAGCCGCTCGTCGACGGATGCTTCGCCACTTCGGATACTACTGGCTCGACCTGTTCCGATTCGCCCAGCTTCCCTCCGAGGCGGGGCGCGAGCACCTCGCCGTCGTCCAGGGCCTCGAGCGGGTGGACGAGCTCCTGGAGGAGGGCTCCGGCGTGATCCTCCTGACCGCTCATCTGGGCAACTGGGAGCTGGGAAGCGTGTTCCTGGGTCAGGACGAGCGACCGGTCTCGGTGGTCTACGTGGAGGATCGGTATCCCGAGGCCGAGTCCTTCCGGAGCCGACTCCGGACCCGGGGCAACGTGGAGGAGATCCCCCTGGAGGTCGGGAGCGGATGGGGGAGCCTCCCTGTCCTTCGACGTCTCCGGGAGAATCGGATCGTGGCCATGCAGGGGGATCGAGATTTCGACGGCCGAGGCATCCCGGCGGAGTTCTTCGGCGAGGACGTTCGCTTCCCCCGGGGACCTTTCATCGTGTCGCTCCTGACCGGGGCTCCGATCGTGCCCACCTTCCTCACCTACACGCCGGATCTGGAGTTCCGGGCCGAGTTCCGATCCCCGATCCGGGCGATCCGAACCGGGGATCGGGAGTCGGATCTGAAGCGGGCCGTCGATGCCTGGGCCGAGACCCTGGAGGAGGTCGTCGCTACCTACCCGGACCAGTGGTACACCTTCTTCGACTACTGGGAGGAGTACGGGACCGGGGAGAGGCCGGAGACGGAGAGGGACGCGGGATGAGCTCCGAGGTGACGGCGGCGACGGCCAGCCGGGAGCTCGATCTGACTTCCACCGGGGCGCCCCTGGATCTGGCGTCCCTCGTCCCCGGTCGTCGGGACTGGGAGGTCGTGGTGGGTTTCGGGAAGGGTCGGTATCTCCTCGGCCGGGCCGCGGAGGAGCCGGAGTCGGGCTTCCTCGGGATCGAGCGGGCGGCCAAGTACCACGGGATCGCCCGGGAGCGGGCCCGGAAGCGGGGGCTTTCCAACGTGATCGCCGTGAAGGGCGAGGCGCTGCGGCTCTTCGCCGTCGTCCTCCCCCGGCGTTTCGCCCGGGCCGTCCACGTCTATTTTCCCGACCCCTGGCCCAAGGATCGTCATCACCGACGGCGGTTGTTCGCCCGGGGCTCGGTGGATCTCCTCGCCGGATTGCTCCGGCCCGGCGGCCGACTGTTCTTCGCCACGGACCACGGGGACTACGGGAAGCTGGTGACCCGGATTCTCGATTCCTACCCGCCGTTCTGGGTCCGGAGACAGGCGGGTCCCTGGCCCGAGGGTCCCAGGACCAACTACGAGCGGAAGTACGTCCGGGAGGGAAGGCCGATCCTCCGACTGATCGCCGAGCTGGAGGAGGAAGAGGCCCCCTTCCATCCCGAGGCCCGGAGCCGGGTCCTGGTGGGGTATCGGACGGCCGGGGAGGAGTGATGCGCAAGCTCCGTCATCTCCTCCCCTACTTTCGTCCCTACCGGCTCCGGATGGCGGGTGGCGTGCTCTCGATCCTGGCCAGCGTGGTCATCGGTCTGGCCACTCCCCTCCTGGTCGGGGGAGCCGTGGACATGTTCAAGATCGATCCGAACGTCCGGACCCTTCTTCTGTACGCGGGAATGCTGGTCCTGGTGGCGGCGGCCCGGGGGGTGTTCACCTATCTCCAGCGGATGATCCTGGTCACGGTGAGCCGGGACGTGGAGTTCGATCTCCGGAACGACTATTTCGAGCATCTGGAAAGGCTGCCGCCCCGGTTCTACCAGGAGCACGCCACCGGGGATCTGATGGCCCGGGCGACGAACGACCTGCAGGCGGTCCGGATGCTCTGCGGCCCGGCCATCATGTACTCGAGCAACACCCTCTTCACGGGTCTGGGATCCCTGTTCTTCATGTTCCGGATCCACGGCGGTCTGTCGCTCCTGGCCCTGGCCCCCATGCCCCTGGTGGCCGTGGCCACCAAGGTCTTCGGCGAGAGGATCCATCACTTTTTCGAGAGGGTCCAGGAGCAGTTCTCGAATCTCTCCGGGAGAGTGCAGGAGAACCTGGCCGGGCTCCGGGTCGTCCGGGCCTACGTCCGGGAGGACCACGAAGAGGAGAAGTTCCGGAGGATCAACGACGAGTACGTGGAGAGGAACCGGCGTCTGATCCGATGGAGCGCCGCCTTCCATCCCCTCCTCCAGCTCCTGGTCGGATTCGGCTTCGTCGCCGTCCTCTACTACGGGGGTCGGCTGGTGGTGGAGGGGGGGATCACCATCGGGGAGTTCGTGACCTTCAACTTCTTTCTGGTGAAGCTGATCTGGCCCATGATCGCCATCGGCTGGGTGATCAACCTGGTCCAGAGAGGCGCCGCTTCCCTGGGCCGGATCCGGAACGTACTCGAGACCGAGCCGTCGATCCGGGACGAGCCTCCGCTGGCGGAGCCCGGAGCGATCCGAGGAGCGATCCGGGCCCGGAATCTCTCGTTTCGCTACGGGGAGGACGGAGAGCCGGCCCTGACCGGGATCGACCTCGAGGCCCCGGCGGGCTCAACAGTGGCGGTGGTCGGGAGGACCGGAGCCGGAAAGTCCACCCTCCTGTCCCTGATCCCGAGGCTGCTGGATCCTCTTCCCGGCACGCTCTTCGTGGACGGAGTGGATCTGCGGCGGCTTCCCCTGGAGCGCCTCCGGGGCGCCGTGGCCATGGTTCCCCAGGAGACCTTCCTTTTCTCGACCTCGATCCGGGAGAACATCTCCATGGGCCGTCCCGAGGCCGAAGACGACGAGATCCTGGAGGCGGCGGAGCTGGCGGGGCTGGGGACCGATCTGGAGGATTTCCCCCGGGGCCTGGACACCCTGGTCGGAGAGCGGGGGATCACCCTCTCCGGCGGACAGAAGCAGCGGGTCGCCCTGGCCCGGGGGCTCCTCCGGC
>JAWVZJ010000103.1:0-7973 GCA_033722255.1 Thermoanaerobaculia bacterium
GGTCGAGGCGCCGGATCTCGGTGAACTTCCGGACGATCCCGAGCTTCTCCAGCCGTCGAACCACGCCCCGGCCGCACCCGACCGCTTCCGTGATCTCCTTGCCGGTGGCGGGACGGTCGAGATCGGCCAACCATCGGACCACCTGCCGGCCGGGCTCGGATCGGCCAGCCTTCTTCTCCAGCTCCTCCGGGTCTCCGGTCGTCAGCTCGTAGGCGGAACGATACCGGACCCCGCTCCGGCGACGATCACCAGAGAGGATCACCTTCCCCTCCCGGTGGAAGCGCTCGACGATCTCGGCCAGACCGGAGCCGACGAGACCGGCGAGCTTCCCCACCCGAGCCGAGCCCTCCGTTCGGAGGTGTTCCAACACCCGCTCTTCGTCCGGGTTCCTGGGGACGGCCAGGGCGCCGCGATCGGTCAGGCGCAGACGCTGGTGGCCCCACGGCTCGAGATCACCGGGAACGAACGATCGGAGGACCTCGCCCAGGGGTGCGAGGTAGTAGTCCGCCGTGAATCGGGCCAATTCCAGGAGCTCCTCCGAGAGGACGGGGATCACGTCCAGGATCTCGGTGATCGGACGGATCCGTACGCCTTCTGGAGCCTCCTGTGCCCTCCCCACCACGATGCCGGTCATTTGGCGGGGCCCGACCGGGACCGTGACCCGGACGCCCGTCGGCAGCTCTCCCTGCCAGCCCTCGGGGGGCCCGTAGGTCAACGGTTCCGGCAGGGGCAGGGGAACAGCGACCCGGTAGAAGAGCGTTTCGCCCGGGTCATTCATGAGGCCTCTGCGGTTCTCGGAACCAGACTCGGTGAACGATCCGGACCCGGACACTCCGTCTCATCCGACGGAACGCCCACACTCCGGACAGCTCGATCGGCCAAAGGCTCCCCGGGGGAGGAAGAACCGTCCACACGCCTCGCAGCGACGCATGTCGTGGGAGCCTTCGTCGGCCCCGCCTGGAGACACTCGGGACCTGTCTGGAGAATGCCGGACCCGCGGGAAGGCCGCCCGGAACAGGATCGCTGCTGCGGCGAGAAGTAGGAGTGTCTTGATCAAGAGGCGTGCACGGTGTCGGCTCCGCATTCCCGTCCGGCCTCCGCCTGCCCACTCTCCCCGCCGGGACCGCTTCGGCTCCCGAGGCGTGTCGTCTCGGAAGCGAGGATCCCGTGGCCGAAGCATCCGGGGACGGAGCCCGCTCGCAGTCCCGACGGCAGGTGGAGCGTCCGATCTCCGGTCATGGAATCGTTTCCTCCTCCCCGGTCTCCGATCGATGGGCGATCCACTCCCCTCCGGTGGGTCCGGGACGAGTGAGGTGCGTGGCTCTCCATCCGCCTTCGATCCGCTCGGTGGTGGTATCGAGGTCGCCCTCGTAGACGATGTCGAATCCCCGCTCCGCGTCGATCCGCTCCAACCGGACGTGATTCCCGACGAACGTACCTCGAAGAGAGCCGGTGAACCCTCCGTCCAAGACATAGGTTCCGGTGACGAGGGTTCCGTCCAGATCCAGATCCATGATCCCCATCTGCCCCTGAGGGAAGATCTGGAGCTCCCACTGTCCGCTCAGAGGATCTTCCCTCCTCGGGAGGTTCGCCCGGAGATCCGAGAGGAGCTCGATCCGGGCGATCTGATCCCCGATCTCTTCCCGCAGCTCCGCCGCCCGGTCGGCCCTGTCCGTGACGACCACCCGGACCTCCCGCACGGAGTCCTCCAGGCGCCTCAGAGTGCCACGGTCCGGTCGCTCCGATCCCAGCAGGTCGTCGAGTCGGGCTTCGAGGGTGGCCAGCCGAGCCTCCTCCTGCTCCTGCAGACTCCGGGTCCGGCGGTAGGCCTGCCGGGCACGATCCAGGATCCTCTCTTCTACCTCGATCTGCATCTCGAGCCAGTCGGCGATCGAAGGCTCCCGGGCCGCCGGAATCGGTTGGGCCATCGCCGCCAGGAGGATTCCCAGAGAGAGGGCGCGTCGGGGTCCCATGCCGGGGATCCTACCAGGTACCTTCGTCTCCGGGAGAGGCGCGGGCTCGAGCTCGGATGAAGCGAGCCGAAACGTTTGCGGTGTCGTTTCGTGCCGCGACCGGGCCGGTGGTCGCAAGTGGTCGCCGGAATCGGCTCTCGCTTGCGTCGCCCCCCAGTCCCTCGAAACCGGCGGAGCTCCTCCGCCGGTGGAGGATGTCAGCTCGCCGCCGCCTTCGCCTTCTGACGTTTTTCGATGCTCGAGTCCAGGGCCGCGTCCACCTCCCGCTGAGCCCGGGCCTCGCTGATCTCCCGTACATGGGCGATCTCGCTGACGATGAAGTGCTTGGCCCGTTCGTACATCTTCTTCTCCCGGAAAGAGAGGCTCTTGCGTTCACTGACCAGTCGGAGGTTCTTCAACACTCTCGCCACCTCCATGAGCCGCCCGGTCCTCATCTTCTCCAGGTTCTGCTTGTAGCGCCCCTTCCAGTCCTTGTAGGTGTCGATGTCGCCGTCTTCCAGCGTCCGGAAGAGCTGATCGATCTGCTTCTTGGTATTGAGGGGTCGAAGGCCTACCAGATCCGCATTGGACAGGGGCACCATGATCTGCGCGTTGTTCGAGAGCAGTCTCAGGTGAAAGCAGTCCTGCTTGGCACCTTCCCAATCGGTGGATTCGATCCGTTCGACCATGGTCACGCCGTAGTTGGGATACACGACCTTCTGTCCTACTCGAAATTCCGCCACGATTGAGGGTCCCTTCTCTCTGGTTCTCGGGAGTGAGGTCGAACTAAACGCTGGAAAAGCAAACGTTTAGCGAATCATATAGTAGACGAAATCCGATCCCCTGTCAAGAAATCCACGGATTCGGCTTTCAGAACGAGGCCAACTCACCGATCCATTCCACCGCTTGATCGGAGGACACCTCTCCCCCGGGAAGACACTCGGACGCTTCCCGGAGAAAGCCACAGGCCGCCGCCGTCTCGCAGCTCGACTCCGTGGAGGGGTTTCCCGATCTCGCCCAATCCATGACGCAGGCCGGCACGGGGTTTCTTTTCGCCAGAACACCCAGAAGGCTCTCCAGGGCATCCACCCGTCGAACCGCACGCTCCGGCTCGAAGCCTCGGGTACCCGGCGTCAGATCCATCAACCCCAGGTTGACGACCCGGGCGATCCGTCGTCGGTGAGGGTGATCCAGGATGTCGGTCGCGATCCTGCCCTCCACGTTCGTGGCCGCGCGAACCGCGGGTACCATCCAGTAGAGCAATACGGCGTAGTCCCCCCGGCTCAACCGTGGCTCCTCCAGGATCTCCTGGACCTCGCCGGGAAGATTCCGGAGTCGCCAGCGGAACTTGGCGCGCTCTTCCAGCTCCTCGAGCCCCCGACGATCCGGGAACTCGCTCTGCAGGGCTTCCAGGATCTCGAGAGCGGCGCCGGGATCGCCGACCTCGACCTCGAGCTCGGCCAGGCGCTCGCTGAGCTCCGGGTCTCCGTCCCTGAGCTTCCGGAGCTTCCGGAGGGTCCGGAGCTCCTCCTCCGATCGATCGGCCGCCCGGTGGACCCGGGCGAGGAGCTCCAGAGTGTCCGGCGAGTCCGGCACAAGGAGGCGGAGCTCCTCCAGAGTCCGGGTCGCGTCCTGAACTCGATTTCGGTCGAGGGCCTCCAGGGCACGCTTTCTCAGAATCTCCTCGACCCTGGGCTCCAGGGTCCGGGTTCGCTTTCGGGCGACCTGCGATCGATCGGAGACCGACCGGTACGCGGCGTAGGCTCTGGGGATCTGACCTAGCTCTTCACTGGCCCGACCGAGGACGAGCTGGGCCGCCGTGTACTGCGGGTGGGACTCGACGGCGCGGGCCGCCCACTCGGCCGCCTCCGAAAATCTGCCCTCCAGCACCGCGGCCTGGGCCTGGAGAACGAAAGCGGGCTCCAGATCCCGGTCCAGATCCAGGAGCTCGTTGGCGATCGACCGGGTGACCGCTGGTCGACCCGTGCGAGCCCCGGTCCGGTATCCCTCTTCGATCCTGGCGGCGACTTCGCTTCCCAGAGCCAGGGGATAGCCCGTCTCCGGCGAAATCAGGAAGGGGGAGAGATCCGGCGGGACCGGCGGCGGCGCCTCGGCCCGGGGAGCCCGGGCCGTGCGACAGCCGATCGATACCGCCGCCAGGAGCAGGACCAGGAGGAGGACCCCCTGTCCCAGACCTTCACCCGCCGGAGACGGCTTCGGTGATCGTTGCGATGGCATGCTTGTAGACCAGGATCTCCTCTTCGTCCTCGGTCTCGAGGATGATGGCGAAGCGATCGAAGCGCTTGATCCGGCCCTCGTAGTGCTTCCCCGTCGTCAGGTCCACCGCCATCTGCGTAGCGTCCTTGAGGTTCTGGAAGAGAAAACCGTCCTGGATGTTGATCTGGTGCCCTTTTGCCACTCGCTTACCCTCCGTCTCAATCCAAGTCCAATGATATCAGTGACCTGCCGCAAGTGAGTCCGTCCGGGGAATCCCCTACCCCGTCCGGCTCTTGCCGTCACCGCATTTCCCGGGGATCTCCATCCATTCCTCGAGCGACCGGAGAAGCTCGGGCCATTCCTCGTCGATGCAGTGGGCCGGAAACCACGTCACGTCCGGCTCCTTTCGGAACCATGTCATCTGTCTCTTCGCGAACCGGCGGGTCGCCTGCACGATCTTCGTTACGGCTCGGTCGAGCCCGAGGCCGCCCCGGAGATGGCGGGCGAGCTCTCGGTAGCCGATGGCCTGGAACGCCGGCGCGGACTCTTCGATCCCCGAATTCAGCAGTGCCTCGACCTCCTCGACCCAGCCTGCCGCGATCATCCGATCCACCCTCCTGGCGATTCGATCGTACAGGATCGATCTCGGAAGGGTCAATCCGAGCCGCAGGGGGAGGCCGGGGGACGGGTGGGGTGGGGGACGGTTCTGCCACCAGGTCAGTGGGCGGCCCGTTCCCAGAGCTACCTCCACACCTCGTAGGATTCTCTGGGTGTCGCCCGAAGCCAGGCGTTCGTCGAGCTCTGGATCCAGCACCGACAGCATGCGTCGCATCGGATCCAGCCCCTGCCGCTCCTCCAGGACCCGGAGCCCGCGACGGAGAGTGCGATCCGGTGGCGGCATGGGACTCAGTCCCTCGGTGAGGGCCCGGATGTAAAGCCCGCTTCCTCCGACCACGATGGGGAGCTTCCCCCGCCGCCGAATTCGGCGAATGATGCCCCGGGCCCGGCGCGCGAACTCCCCCGCCGAGTACGGTTCTTCCGGATCCAGGACGTCCACGAGGTGATGGGGGATCCTCTCCCGATCCTCCCGGGAGGGCTTCGCTGTCCCCAGATCGAATCCCCGGTACACCTGGAGGGCGTCGGCGTTGACGATCTCTCCGTCCAGCTCGGTGGCCAGGCGGAGGGAGAGTGCGCTCTTCCCCGTCGCGGTCGGTCCGAGGATCACGAGATACGGGAGTTCCGGAGCTCGGCTCACCGGGGGATTGTAGGGCCGGGGAGCCGGGATTCAGTTTCCACGTCCCAGGACCCGGATCCTGGGAGGCCCCGGCGCGGGCCATCGAAGGCGGATCATCCCCTGTCGGTCGGTCCGGAGAACCAGGATCTTCCGGCGGACGAGACGGGTCAGCACGGCGGGAGCCGGATGGCCGTAGGCGTTGTGGGCTCCGGCGGAGATCAAGGCCCTCCGGGGAGTCACCAGATCGAGCCAGTCCTCGGTGGTGGAGGTCCGACTCCCGTGATGTGCGACCTTGAGGAGATCGGAGTCGATCCAGTGGTGAAATCTACTCCGGGCGAGACGACGCTCGGCCGCGGCGTCAATGTCGCCGGTGAGGAGGAGAGATCGATCGAAGATCCGGGCTGCCAGGACCAGGGAATCGGTATTCCGACCTTCGGATCGTCCGCCCTCCCGAACTCCGGGTCCGAGAACCGTGAGTCTCCAGCGACCGACTTTCGCCCTGTCGCCGGCCCTGAGGGTCCTGTGCTCGAGCCAGACCATCTGAAGGAGCTCCTGGCCGCACGGTGTCTTGCTCAGTCCCGGCGGCAGCCAGACCTCGGTCCCCTGGAGGAGCCGGGCGAGGTCCAGGATTCCCCCGCAATGGTCGCGATCCCCGTGGGTCACCACCAGGGCCCGGGGAGCATCGAGGCCCTCCCGGGCCAGGACGGGGGCCACCACCCGGACGCCGAATCCCGGGCCGTCCCAGCCTCCGGCGTCGATCACGATTGCTTCCCTCCCGTCCCGGAGGACCATTCCCTCGCCCTGTCCCACGTCCAGGAGGAGGAGCTCCGGAGTCGCGGGGGCGGTCGAGGAGCTCTGGTCCCAACCCCACGCGCCGATGGACACCACGAGCCCCAGGGCCAGGAGGGGCTTGCGGGCCCCTGGTCTGGAGCCGAGCCACACGGCCGCCCAGATCGCCCCGACGAGGACCAGGGCCGGAGCCCACGCCCAGCTCACGACCTCGGTCCGGAGGAGATCGGGGGAAAGATCCGCGACCACGGACAGGGGTGCAGCCAGGAGATCCAGGAGGTGGACCACGGGGGCGGCGATTCCGGGGAGGACGATTCGCAGGCCGGCCCAGATCACCGCCACGAAGAGGGCGGCCGCCAGCCAGGGAACCGCCAGGAGATTCAAGACCGGGGCCATGAGGGGCCACCGATGGAAGAGGGACAGGGACCAGGGGATGGTAGCGATCTGGGCGGCCAGGGTCACGGCGAAGGGACCGCGGACCCAATCGGGAACCGGTTCCAGCATCCCGGTGAGGGGCCGGTAGAGAAAGAGGATTCCGGCCGTGGCGGCCACGCTGAGCTGAAAGCCCGGGCCCTGGATCCTCTCTGGTGCAAGCGAGAGGAGCCCGAGGAGGGCGATGGAGAGGGCGTTCGTCGCCTGGGGAGGGCGGCGGAGGAAGAGGGCAGAGGAGCCCACGGCTCCCATGCAGCCGGCTCGAAGGAGCGATGACCGGGGACCGACCACCAGCCCGTACCCGATCAGGACGGAAAGGAGGGCGGCGAAGCGCAGGGAGCGCGGCAGGGGTAGGGAGATCGCCCCCGTGAGAACCAGGAGCAGACCCACGTGGAGCCCGGACACGGCGAGAACATGGGAAAGACCGGCCCGCTGGAGGCCGAGAACCCACTCCCGGGGGAGCTCGCCGGTGTCTCCCGTCAACAGGGCCCGGGCCAGGGCCCGGCCCCGACCTCGACCCTCTTCGAACGACCCGTTGGGAAATAGATGCCTACGAATCCGTCCGCTGATCCCGGCGAACGGTCCCGGAGCCTCGAGAATCTCCGACAGCCTGGGGCTCTCCAGAAAGAGCCCCCATCCTCCCACCCGGACCCGGGGTCGGTTGTGGAACCACCTGGGGGGCCGCAGGTATCCCCGAACCCGGATCCGCCCCCCGCAGGACGGATGCTCTCCCCGATCTGCGGCGTAGAGTCGGATGGTCCGATCGACGAGCCAGACACTCCCTCCCTGCTCGATGCGGCGGACGACGAACCGGGCCCTGTGATACCGGTCCGTTCTTTCCCAGCACCCCTCGATCCGTCCGGTCAGGGTGACCGGTCGACGGAGAACACTCTCGGACACGACGTCCTCCCAGGGTTCATGGCAGAGGTGCGCCAGGATCCATCCGGAGACGATCCATCCCAGGAGACGCCAGGCCCGATGCCGGGGAAGAAGGCCCAGGGCTCCGAGAATGAAGGCGAGGGGGATGGACAGTCGGAGGCCGGCTCCGCCCAGGGCCACCCCTCCGGTGAAGGCCAGGGCTGGGAAGAGGAGGGGTGCTCGGGTCCGGACCGGTGGGAGTCGTGCCGAAGAGTCCACATTCCCAGGAACGCAGAGACCGCCGCGGATCTCCCGTTCTCTACCCGGAAACGATCCTGTCGGGTCTGGAGGTCGTGAGCCTTCTGGAGTCGTGGCGCAGCCCTAGAGGGGGGGGGCGGGGAGTTTGAGGCTCTGGCGGGGGGGTGTGCGGGGGAGGGGGTCGGGCAAGGGTTTAAGGGCCGCCTCGCCGGGGCGCGATTGCAGAGGGCGCA
>JAWVZJ010000104.1:0-7965 GCA_033722255.1 Thermoanaerobaculia bacterium
CACTCCTCGAGGGCCCGGGCCAGGGGTCGGAACTGGAGGGCGTAGAACATCTCCAGATAGCGCCGGGTCTCCTGTCTCTCCAGGTCCGTGACGAACTTCCAAAAGCCGTAGACCCGGGACAGGGTCATCAGCCGACGGGCGTACAGCTTCCAGGTATAGCGTTCCTCCACCCGCTGGACCCCCTGGCGAGAGATCCGGTCCCACTCCTCGGGCTCCGTCCGGCATCGGGCCAGGAAGTCGGTGATCTTCTCCGCCGAGGCCCCGCCGTGGACCGGATCCACGTGAAATCCGGAGACGTCGTCCTGGATGATCTCCAGGGGACCGCCGTACCGGGTGGCGAAGGTGGGCAGGCCCGAGATCATGGCCTCGATCACGGTGAGACCGAAGGCCTCGAAGAGGGCCGGCTGGACGAAAACTCCCCGGCGCTCGGCGATCCACCGATAGAGCTCACCGGCCAGGTTCTTCTCCAGGCGAACGCCGATCCATCGGATCTGGCGCTCGAGGTCGTGCTCGTCGATGAGCCGATGCATCCGCTCGATCTGAGCCCGCTCCTCGCGGTCCTGGGAATCGGCGGGGTCCACCGAGCCCGCGATGACCAGGAGGTTGGCCTCTTCCCGGAATCGATCGGTCGTCCCGTACCACTCGACCAGCCCCGGGATGTTCTTGATCTCGTCCAGACGGGCCATGGAAAAGACGATCGGCTTGTCCGAATCCTCGAATCGGCCCCGGCTCGTACCGGGAGAGGGATTCCCCAGGACCAGCTCCTCGATCTCCGGCTCGAGATTCTTCAGCCGTCGATCCTTCTCCCAATAAGGGAAGTAGATCTCCGGATCCGCGCCGGGGGAGACGATGTTGAACTTCGGGTCGAAGACGTCGATGCCGTGGTTCACCCGGTAGAGGCCGGGCATGGTGAAGGAGCGGTAGCTCTCGTACTGGCCGGCCGTGGTCTCATTGCCGGCGATCTCCTGGTAGGTGCTGGCGATGATGAAGTCCGCCGCGTTCATGGCGATGAGGTCGGCCGTGTACTGGCAGGAGAAGTGATACTCGGCCTCGTTCTCCTTCCAGTAGAGGTCGCTGAGGAGATACTTGGTCTTCTCCAGGGCGTGGGCGATGTTGCACTGGGTGACGCCCCAGCGGTTGCAGAGCAGGGTGGCCACCAGGTTGCCGTCGGAGTAGTTGCCGATCACCAGGTCGGGACGGACCGACAGCTCGGCACGGAGCTCCCGGTCCACGTCGTGGGCGAACCGCTCCAGGTAGGGCCACAGGTCGAAGCGGGAGATCCAGTGGGGGATGATCTCTCCCTTCTTCGAGCGGAAGGGAACCCGGAGGATGTGGGTGTTCCGGGTTCCCGCCACCGCCTCCCACCGCTGGTCGCACCGAGTTCCCCGGCAGTCGGGGATCAGGCGGGTGACCACCACGATCCGGGGCTCGATCTCGAGACCCTGCTCCCGGACGAGCCGGCGCATCTCCTTTTCCAGGGCCCGGACCTGGTCCAGGATGTAGACCACCTGGCCTCCGGTGTCCGGGAGCCCGAGGACGTCGTCCTGACCGAAGAAGCCGTGGGGCGTGAGGATCACGACGCTGAAGATCATGGGGATCCTGGCCAGGAGCGCCTCGAGGTTCGCTGGCGCCGGGGCTTCCAGGACGTCCCGGAGAAGGGCCAGGGAGTCGAGGATCCGGCCGGCCGTCCCTCCCCATCCCTGCCGGATTCCCAGGGCCTCGAGGTCGGGCTTGACCTCCTCCCAGGTCTCGTCCGGCTCCCGGCTCTCCAGGAGACCCTCCGCCTTCCGCAGCGTCCGCCGCAGCTCGGGGATCGTCTCGATCTCGTCCGAGAGGAGAAGCTGCCGCCCCCGGACGTGGTGGACCCGGAGGAACTCCAGGAGCCGCTCCATACCGGCTCCCTCGTCTTGGAACAGACGGCTGGAGAGGCGACGGCTCAGATACTCCACCCCTCGACCGATGGACCGGGATTCTCGGAGCTTGGGCAGGTCCCGCTCGAAGGGACGGAGATCCACCTCCAGCCCCCAGTCGCCTTCATCCTCTCCGACGAGCCGCTCCTTGAAGGCCAGGTACTCGGAGGGATCCACCGGCTCCACGTCCAGAGTCTCCATGTGGAGCCGGGAGAAGCGCCAGCGGGCCACCGCGGGGCGCTCCGCCAGGTAGAGCCATGGATGGGTGAGGGCTGCCTCCTGGGTCCTCTCCAGGACGTCCGCGAACCGTGTCTCCAGGAGCTCTTCGGCGCCGGCTCCGTCCTCCTGCCGGGCCAGGGCGTTCAGCTCGTCCCAGAGCTCGGTCCTCAGGAGGATCGATCGGCCGAGGTCCCGGAGCCGCCGCAGGAGCGCGTACACCGCGTCCCGGTGGGGTTGGAGGTCCTCTTTGGACAGGGGCTCGATCACGACGTCGGCTCGGAACGGCTCACAGGAACTCGAAGTGGTCGATCCCCTCCAGGATCCCGCCGGCGTAGGGAGCGGTGGCGAAGTAGAGCGTGTCGGTACGGTGCAGGGCTTCCAGCTCCGGGCTGTAGTTCCCGACCACGGTTCCGAGGACCTCTCCGGTGAGCATGTCGGCATCGTTGCCGGAGTCTCCGGCCACCAGGACCTTCGAGGGTGGGAATCCCCATCTCGAGGCCAGGAACGCGATCGCCTGTCCCTTGGAGGCCCGCTGGGGCAGGAGATCCAGGAACTCGTCGTGGGAGAAGATCAGCCGAGTCTCCAGCCCCTCGCCGGCGAGCCGGTCGCGCAGCTCCTGGAGATCCGGCGCCGCCTCCGGGTCCACGTGGTAGCTGAGCTTGAACCGGCGCTGACGCTCCGGGGCCTGGAGCCGGAGGCCCGGGGTGCCCTCAAGAGCCCGTTCCAGGGCCTCCCGGTCCCAGCCCTTCTCGATGTGGCGGATCCAGGCCTCGTCCACCCGGTCGTCGAGGCCGTAGTGGATCTCCGAGCCCACGGCGGTGATGAGGACGTCCGGGGAGGGGACGCTCCATTCCTCCAGGGCCCGTCGCGCGCTCTCCAGTCGGCGGCCGGTGGCGATCCCGAAGACCACGGCCGGGCTGGCGGCGTCCATCCTCTCCAGGAGCTGTTGGAGGGTCTCCCGGTCTCCCAGGAGGGTCCCGTCCAGGTCGGTGACCAGGAGGCGGTCGGCGTGGAAGATCTTCTCGATGTGAGGAGGGGGCTCCGAGGCGCCGAGGAAGGGTCGGACCCTCTCCAGGTGCTCTTCGACGTGGGTGCTCCAGGAAAACCGCCGGCGGACACCCTCGATCCCGTTCTTCGACCACCGCTCCCACCGTTCCGGGTCCGAGAGGGCTTCCCGGAGGGCGTCGGCGATGTCGTCGGGGTCCAGAGGATCCACCAGGAGGCCGTTGTCGCAGTAGTGGAGGATGTCCCGGGGGCCTCCGTCGTTGGTGGCCACCACCGGAAGGCCGCTGGCCGCGGCCTCGATGAGGGTCAGGCCGAAGGGCTCGGTCAGGGCCGGGTTGACGAAGACGCCTCCGGTCCCGACGGCGAGGCGATACAGGTCCGGGACGTCGTCGGGCTCGTGCTGCTTCGGATAGGCGACGAGCCCGTGGAGGTCGTGGACGTCGATCAGGGTGAAGACCTTCTGGAAGACTTTCTGGGATTCCCGGTCGGTCTCCCGGACGTCCTCCCGGGTCCCCAGCACCAGCACCAGGTTGGCCTCCTCCTGGAGGTCGGGGGCGTTCCCGTAGGCCTCCACCAGGCAGGGGATGTTCTTCCGGGGATCGGGCCGGGCCAGGGCGAGGATCATCGGCTTGTTCGGGTCTCGGAGGAAATCCAGAAGGGTGGTCCGGATCGGCGGATCCTCGTCGGTATCCTCGTCCGGCGGCTGGAAGCGGTCCAGGGAAACCCCCGGGGGGATCACGGCCATCTTGCCGGCCTCGTAGGCGTCGTACCGGGCCCACTGCTCCTCGGCCTCCTGGTGGGTGCTGGTCACCACCGTGGAGGCCGCCTCCAGGGCTTCTTCCTCGGCCTGGATCCGAGTGCTGATGTTGAAACGCCGCTCGATCTGGCTCTCGGTAGAGCCGGCGTCCAGGAGGCGCTCCCGCTTGATTCTGCCGAGGGAGTGTCCGGTGTGGACCAGGGGGATCTGCAGGCGTCGGCTCAGGCGGGCTCCGAGGCGTCCGGCGTCGGCGTAGTGGGAGTGGAGAAGGTCCGGGACCCGGCCGACCTCTCGGAAGTGCCGGAGCACGCTGTGCTCGCACTCGTCGAGATAGGGCCAGAAGTCCTCCTTCCGGAGGTACTCCCGGGGTCCGAACTCGACCCGGATCAACCGGGTTCCGGGGGCCAGCGTCTCCACCGGCTCGGCGTACTGGTCGGAGACCTCGTCGTCGAAGATTCGCCGGGTGATCAGATCGACGCGCTCGACCTCGGCCCGCTCGGCCAGGGCCCGGGTGAGCTCCAGGACGTAGGTGACCTGCCCCCCGGTGTCCGGATCCCTCCCGAGCTCCGGCTCCTCCCCGCGGACCAGGCCGTGGATACTGAAGAGGGCGAGATAGAGGCCGTCGCTCATCCCTCCGTCTCCCAACGATCGAGAATCTCGCGGTACAGATCGGGGCTTTCGGGGGTCGCCCCCCGATGGCGGCAGAGCTCGGCGGCGAAGGAGACCGCCCGTCCCAGAGTCCTCTCCGGTTCCCATCCCTGGAGGATTCCCAGGAGTGTGACGGCGGCGAAGGCGTCGCCGGCCCCCACCGAATCCTCCATCTCCTCCACCCGGGGTGCGCTGGAGCTCATGACCCTCCCCTCCTCGCCGACGGTGAGGGCCCCCTGGTCTCCCCGGGTCAGCCAGACCCGTTCCAGATCGTGTTCGCCCCGGAACTGGGCGGTCTGCCGGGAGAGCTCCTCTTCGCCGTCCGTCTCCTGGATGCGACGCAACTCCTCTGCGTTGAGCTTGCACACGTCGGCGTCCCGGAGACGCTCGAGGAGGCCGTCTCGGTCCCACCAGGGGGGCCGAAGGTTCAGATCGACGAACACGGCCGCCTCCGGCACGGCCTCCAGAGTCCGGTCGAGGGCACGGGAGGAGGTCGGGAGTCGGGTGGCCAAGGTGCCGTGGTAGACGAGCTCGGCCCCCGAAGAGTCCGCGACCCGGGCCGCCTGGTAGGGGTCCACGAAATCCCACGCCTGCTCCGGCTCGATGTGGAAGGTCGGGTCGTCACCGTCGAGTGCGACTCGGACCCGGCCCGTGGGATTCTCCGGGTCTCTCTGGATGCCCGCCGTGGAAAGACCCCAGTCCTCCATGGCCCGGAGAACCCGGTCGCCCTCCCGGTCGTTACCGATTCGACTGAGGAGGACCGGACGGGCACCCAGGGCTTCGAGGTGCCAGGCCACGTTGAACGGTGCACCCCCCAGCGTTTGCCGCCCGTCGGGAAAGTGGTCGAAGAGGACCTCTCCGAAGAGCAGGCAGGTCTCGGGGTCGGAAGGTGATCCGGATCTGGTCATGGCGTCAGGAGGGGCGCGAACCGCCCCTCTCCGGCCTCGAGAGAGCCGGGCCGGGAGTCGGTGCCGGTCGCCCCATTCGGCATGGAGGCGATGCGAAAGTCGTGCCGAATGTGGTGCCGGTCGATCCCGGATCGAGCTCCGGGCCGAGGCCGGTCATCCCCGGACCTTGGCCAGGATCCTCCGAGCCCGCTCCTCGATGGCCCCGAAGTTCCGCGAGGCTAGGTCCTCCGGGGTGAAGAGAGGAGCCACGAACCCCATCGCCCACACGCCGGCATCGATCCATTCCAGGCAGTTCGCCTCGTTCACGCCGTTGGTGGGGACGATCTTGAGAAACGGAAGGGGACCCAGAACCGACCGAACGAAGGCCGGGCCGATACCCGGGGCCGGAAAGAGCTTCACCAACTGGGCGCCGGCCCGGTGGGCCGTGACCATCTCCGTCGGAGTGTGGGTTCCGGGCATGGCAGCGACTCCCAGCTCGCCGGCCCGGCGAATCACGGTCTCGTCGGTCACGGGGGAGACCAAGAAGCGGGCCCCGGCCTCCACCGCCTTCTCGGCCTGTTCGCTGGTGAGGACCGTTCCGGCTCCCACGACCAGGTCCTCCCGGGCGGCGAAGTCCGAGATCAGCTCGTAGACCCCGGGAACGGTCATGGTGAACTCCACCACCCGGAACCCTCCCCGGACGGCGGCGTCCATCGCTCCCGCGGCCAGCTCCTGATCGTCGCAGCGGAGGATGGCCGAAGCCTTTTCCTCCCCTGCGAGCTCGACGAACGCTTCCGGTTTCATGGTCGTCCCCCCGAATCCGATTCGGTGGTCGTGTCGTCGGGCCCGGTCGGAGATTCCCCCTCGGTGTCCGGCACCTCCGGGCCCGTCGGATCTTCCCCGGCCTCTGGCTCCGTCTCGGACCGGGATGGAGAGTCTCCGGATGTCGATCTCTCCTCGACCGGCTCCAAACCCGAGAGGATCCCGAAGGCCTCCCGGTTGAACTCCACCAAGTCCTCTCGAGCCCTGTCGCTCCGGTTCCGGAGAGCCTGCTTGGCCTCGAGGAGGAGCGGCTCCAGCCGGGAGCGGTGCTTCCGGAACGTGGTCCCGTAGTCCCCGGCCTCGAGGTCGGACATCACCTCGTCGATTCCCTCCAGGGCGTTACCGAAGTTGAGCTGGTTGATCTGATCGTTGATCCGGTTGAGATCCTGCTGGATTTCGATGAAGTCCCCCCACACGCGCAGTCTGGAGAGCTCCTGCTCTGCCGCCTCCAGCTCGGCCCGGGTCTCCCGGTTTCTCTCTGCGGCCTGATCGATGAGCTGTTGCTTCCCCTCCAGCTTCTCCTGACACTGCCAGTGGGCGAAGAAATAGGTTCCGACGTTCGTGAGGACCAGGATGGCGAAGACGGCGAGGAATCGCTTGAACGAGCTCATGCACCCAACCTACCGTGCACGGTGCCCTTGGGGCAAGGGATGTACAATCCCCGCCGTGACGAGGATCAAGGGTACGGCGCTCCGAGGAGCGTTGAAGTTCATCAAGACCTCCGGCTTCCCGGGAGGTATTCCCGGGGCCCTGGAGCGCCTGCCGACCCCGGTTCGGCAGGTCTTCGATCAGACCATCCTCGCCGGCGAGTGGTATCCCTACGAGAGCTACGCGGAGCTCCTGGGGGTGATCCGGGAGGGCCACGGACTGGACCCGGAGCCGGCCATGGAGGCGGTGGGGAGGTTCGCGGCTCGACAGGACGTGACCGGGGTCTTCAAGGTGATCTCGGTGCTGGCGTCGGTTCGGAGGATTCTCCAGGGGGCGAGTCACTTTTGGAGTCGGTACTGCGACACCGGCTCCTTCGATATCGTGGAGATCGAGGAGGGATTCGGGATCGGAGAGATCCGGGATTTTCCCGACATCGCGGAGGCCCACGAGCAGGTGCTGGTGGGCTGGATCGAGGGGATCGGCCTGGCGGCCAAGGCCCGGGACGTGGACGTGACCCGGACCGCGAGCGTCCACCGGGGCGACGATTACACGGAGTACACGATGCGGTGGACGGAGGCCTGAGGGGCCCGCCGTCCACAGGAGCCGGAAGCCGAGCCCATGGAGTCGGTTTCCAGGGATCACGAGCGAAGGACGAGCAAGGAAAGGAAGAGTGTCATGAGCGGACAGGATTGGTACGTGGCTATCGGTGGTCAGCAACAGGGACCGTGGAGCGCGGAGGAGATCCATCAGAAGATCCAGGCGGGGGCGATCGGTCAGGACGCCCACGTCTTCAAGCAGGGAATGGCGAGCTGGGAGCCGATCGGCGCCCGGGCCGAGTTCGCCAGCGCCTTCGGTCAGGGAGCTCCGGGAGCGGCCGCGCCGCCCCCGGTGCCGGCAGGCTCGACGGCCGCCGACGAGATCGACTACGAGATCTTCGGGGAGGAGATGCAGTTCGTGGAGGTGACCCTGGATCCCCGGGAGGCCTGCGTGGCCGAGGCAGGATCCTTCATGTACATGGATCCCGGGATCGAGATGGAGACGATCTTCGGGGACGGGTCCTCCCGGGACG
>JAWVZJ010000105.1:0-7954 GCA_033722255.1 Thermoanaerobaculia bacterium
CACGACGGACATCTCACCGACGAGGACTTCCAGATCGACACCTTCCTCTCCGGCCCTCTCCAATCCAACCTCTTCCTGGGGATCCAGAGCCGGACCCGCCTCTCGGGAAGCTCCCTGATCGAGGACCGCCTGCGGGGCATCCTCTTCGTCGAGCTCCAGCCCGCGCCCTGGCTCCAGCTCAGCTCGAATCTGGTGGCGGGAGAGACCTTCGACTTCGCCAACGACCGCCCGGCCGACGTCCTCTTCGTCTCCCCCCGGGCCGAGATCAAGCCCGGCCGTCGCGTGAACCTCCAGCTCGACCACACCCTCCAGGATCTGGATGTGGAGGGAGGCGATCTCACCACCGCCAACCTCTCACAGCTCCGCCTCGTCTACAACTTCAACGTCCGGACCTTCTTCCGAGCCATTCTCCAGTATCGAGACATCGAGCGCGATCCCGCCCTCTACGAGTTCCCCGTGGAGCCGACCTCCGAGAGCCTCCTGAGCCAGCTCCTCCTGAGCTACAAGCTCAACCCCAAGACGGTCCTCTTCCTGGGGTACACGGAGAATCAGCTCGGCCTGGATCGCTTCGACCTCGTCCGCACCAACCGGACCTTCTTCTTCAAGATGGGATACGCCTGGACGCTGTGACCACGATCCGCCGAGCCACCCCGTCGGGCTCGCATCGCTGATCGGAATCCGGCACGGATGCGGATCGCCCCCCGACGACGGAGGTCGGTCGATGTTCCTTCGGTTCCGGCGTTGGAACGTCAACCATCCGAACCTTCGAGGAACGCCAGCTCCCTTGCCAGATTTTCCCGGGCTCGGCTCTCCAAACGCTCTTGGAACAAGGGGGTGGCGAAGATCCGGGATCGGTCGAGGAAACTCCGGAGCAGACGACTCCGGCGACGTCGGTAAGACGATTCGGGCACCCAGGAGTATTCCTCCCGGATCGCCCTCCGGTAGTCCTCGTAACGCTCGGGGTCGGCCCCGAGGATCGACAGATCGACGTCGACGACCACCGCGCCATCGGCCGCCGCGGGCTCGCCCTCGTGACGGGTGTCCAGGATCGAGGCCCGGATCCGCTCCACTCGCTTTCGGGAGAGAAGGGGCTCGAGGACCCCGGCCGCCAGCGCAGCGCTCCGCTCCTCGTTGTCTCCCCGTCCGGGGTCGTAGATCGCGTCGTGGTAGCAGAGGGCGAGATCGACCTCCGTCGGCCGCCGCTGGATCTCACGGCAGGTTGCCGACTTCTGGAGACAGTCCACGAGGTGTCGCCGGTCGTGATAATGGCGGTGGGATTCGGTGTAACGGAGGAGAAGAGCGTGGAGGAGATCCGCGGGGGCCTCCCGATCCAGACGCCTCCACACCTCTGACCAGCGACGATCGATTTCGGTCGGCCGTGATCCCGGAGAAGGCTCGGAGGATCCACGCGACATCTCAACTTCCACCGTTCGTCGGATCCCGATCGGTCTCGCTGCCGGCGGTCGGAGCTCGGGACCCTATCCGCCATCGGGAGAAAGGGGTCCGGACATCGACTTCACAACCCAGGGCCCGCAACCATGCGGCCACCTGGTGATTCGAGTTGTGCATCAAACCGTACCCCTCCGGATGACGGACGAAGGTCAAACCGTAGTCGGGGTTCACCACCGCCGTCTCGAGACGCTGACGATACAGCTCTTCGAGCTCCCGAGTCAGGGAAGCGACTCTCGACCTGGGAACGGTGATCGAGAACGCCTGCTGGACCGGCACGCGGAGCCTTCGCCGGAGCGACGAACGGTCCCCGGGGTCGGGGCGAATCTCCCTGCCCAACCCGGCCTCGGTCCCCCCGGACAGAATCCTCACCACCTCGCGGATTCCCCTCCTCCCCAGAGCGAACCAGCGCCAGTCCCCATAGGCGTACCGGACGATCTCTGCGTCCCGGGGAAGGCCCAGACTCGCATGGCGACCGTGATCCAGAAGCAGGACCTCCGCGGGATCCCCCTGGGTCTCCGGAGGTCTCACCAGATTCGAGCATCCGGCGAGAGTGATCGAGAGGAGTCCGACGAGAACCGTTCGAAATGCCATACCAGGTTGTCTCTTGCAGGAATGCTTCCAGGGAAGACGTCCCGATCCCCGGACCGGACTCCGGCGCGGCTGTTGCATAATCCCCGATCAATGGAAGACGACCACGGAGAGGGATCCTGGTCCAAGGGAGTCCCGTGAGCCTCACCATATTCTCGTTTCTGCTGACCGGGCTCGCCATCTTCCTTCTGGGAGTGGTGACTATGGTGCGGGAACGGTTCTCCTCCCTCAGCCGGCGATTCCAGCTCATGACCCTGGCCACGGCGCTATGGCTGGGCTGCGTCGCCTTCATGATCTCCTCCACCGATCCCGAGGAGGCTCTCCGATGGTCCCGAGCCTCCTACCTCGGTATCGCACTGCTGCCCGTCACCATCCTGAGCTTCATCCTGACGTTCCGTCGGGAGCGGAAGCGGATTCGCCGCTGGATCCCGTTCGCCTGGATCGTGTCCCTGATCTTCGCCGTCCTCTTCCAGGCCACGGACCTCTTCCTGGAGGACGTGAAGCTCCATCCCTGGGGCTACTACACCCAGCTGAAAGCCACCGCCGCGCCCTTCGTCCTCTATTTCGTCGCCTTGCTGGGAACCGGCCTCCTGGTTCTCTGGAAGATGGCCCGCAGAACCCGGGCGCGAACCGACGAGAAGCGGCTACGGACCCTCCTTCTCGCCCTCGGCGTCGGATCCCTGGCCCTGATCGACTTCCTGCCCTCCTTCGGCCTGTCGGTCTTTCCCGTAGGGTTCGTGGCGGCCGCGGGATTCCTGCTCCTGGCGGCCCGGACCCTCTGGAAGTACCGTCTGGTGGAGATCGGTGCCGGCTTCGCTGCGGAAGACGTGCTGGCCACGATCCAGGACGCCGTCCTCGTGACCGATTTCGAAGACCGGGTGCGCCGAACGAACCCGGCGGCTCTCCGACTCCTCGCCTGGACGGAAGAGGAGCTGATCGGACAGGACCTCTCGAAGATCGTCATCTCGCCCTTCCACGTGGGAAGCGCTTCCGACACCCTGGTCCGGGGAGGATCCATCCGGAATCGAACGATGGTCTGGAGGAGAGCTGACGGGCGGAAGGTCGAGGTAGAGGTCACGGCGTTCCTGATCCGGGACGACCTGGGAGTTCCCGCCGGCACCGTCTACGTCGCGGAAGACGTGAGTCATCGCCTGCGAGCGGCCCGGATCGAGTACCAGGCCTTCCACGATTCCCTGACCGGCCTCCCGAACCGGGCCTTCTTTCGGGAGAGACTCGAGGAGAGTATCGAGGAGAGCGATCCCCTCCCCGAAGGACCGACCATGGCCCTGCTCTACATCGATCTCGACCAGTTCAAGCTGATCAACGACTCGTTGGGCCACTCCATGGGAGATCGGTTGCTCCAGGAGGTGGCGTCCCGCATCCGGTCCACCTTGCGACAGGAGGACCTGATCTGTCGGATCGCGGGAGACGAGTTCGTAGCCCTGATCGAGGCCCGCAACGCCCAGGCCGCCGAGACCGTGGCCGGGAAGGTCGTGGAAGCGATCGACCGGCCCTTCGCCGTCGCCGCAGAGGAGCTCTTCATCACCGTGAGCGTGGGAGTGGCGAACTATCCGGAGCACGGAGAGGACGGCGACACCCTCCTGCAGAGCGCCGACAACGCCATGTACGAAGCGAAGCAGGAGGGTGGCAACACCTGGAAGGTGCGAGGCACAGCGACGGCGGACCAGGCCCGGCGACGCCTCACCTTGACCAACCGGCTCCACCATGCGATGGAGCGGGGAGAGCTCGAGCTCTACTTTCAACCGATCGTCGATCTCGCCGACGAGCGAGTGGGAGGGGCCGAAGCGCTCCTCCGATGGCGGAGCGGAGACGATCTCCGAAAGCCCGTCGAGTTCCTGGAAGTGGCCGAGGACACCCGGCTCATCGTGCCCATGGGGGTCTGGGTGATCGAAGAGGCTTGCCGTCGGGCAGCCTCCTGGCAGGGGGAGGGAGAGCCCCGGCGCGTCGCCGTGAATCTGTCGGTGATCCAGCTGCAGGAGGAGGATCTCCCGGCCACGGTGGCCACGGCCTTGGACCGGTCCGGTCTGGATCCGTCGCTTCTGGAGCTCGAGGTCACGGAAACGGCGGCGGTCAAGAGCCCTCGCCAGATCACCACCGTCCTGGAACGACTCTCGGAGCTGGGAGCCCGGATCGCCATGGACGACTTCGGAACCGGCTATTCCTCCCTGAGCTATCTCCAGAGCTTTCCCCTGGACATCGTGAAGATCGACCAGATGTTCACCCGGGGGATCGGGCTCCGACAGAGGGAGACGGCGATCATCGAGGCGACCCTGGCCATGGCCCGGACCCTGGGTCTGGAGGTGACGGCAGAGGGCGTCGAGAACCTGGAGCAGCTCCGGCTCCTCCGGGAGCGGCGGTGTCCCCGGGTCCAGGGCTTCGCCATCTGTGAACCCGTCCCGGAGAGGGAGCTGCTGCGGTTCTTTGCACGAGATCATCCACTCCCCGGCGAGGAGCATCGGGGATGGATCGATCACCTCCCCTTTCGCGGAGCCGGCAAAGGCTCAGGGTCCTGATGGCGAGCAGCAAGAAGGCGATCTACGCCGCCATCGTCGGTAATCTGGCCATCGCGATCAGCAAGTTCGTCGCCGCGGCCATCAGCGGTAGCGCCGCCATGCTCTCCGAGGGGATCCACTCCCTCGTCGACACCGGCAACGGCGGCCTCCTCCTCGTCGGGATCCGCAAGAGCCGGCGCCCGCCGGACGAAGAGCATCCTTTCGGGTACGGCAAGGAACTCTACTTCTACACCCTGATGGTGGCGGTCCTGATCTTCGGCCTCGGGGGCGCGGTTTCGATCTACGAGGGAATCCGTCATATCCGGCACCCGGCGGAACCGGGAGATCCCACCACGAGCTACGTCGTTCTCGGCCTCGCGATCGTGTTCGAGGCCGTCGTCTGGTGGATCGCCTGGAAGGAGTTCCAGGCCGCCCGGGGCGACGACTCGGTCTGGGGGTTCATCCGCGGTACGAAGGACCCGACCCTCTTCGTGGTCCTCTTCGAAGACAGCGCGGCCCTGGCCGGGCTGTTCACCGCCCTCGTCGGGCTGTGGCTGTCCCGTCTGCTGGAGATGCCGATCCTGGACGGAACTGCGTCCGTGCTGATCGGGCTCCTGCTCTGCCTCGTCTCGAGCTTCCTTCTCTACGAAAGCAAGGGTCTCCTCCTGGGGGAAGCACTCCATCCCTCCATCCAGCGGACGATCCGCGAGCTCGTTCGAAAGATCCCCGGTGTCGGTCGAGTCGGCCGAATCCTCTCCATGCACATGGGACCCGATCACGTGATCCTGAACCTAGAAGTCTCGTTCGCCGAGCTGGACACCCGCGAGATCGAAGGGACGGTCGACGCGATCGAAGAGGAGATCCGCTCCGAGTATCCGGAGGTGAAGCAGATCTTCATCGAGCCGGAAACGCGGCTCGAATGAGGACCGACGGGATGAATCCGAGGCTCCGCCCCCGCCCCTGTGAGTCGGAGTCAGTCCTCCTGTTCCTCGACCTCGAGGTGAGTTCCCGTCTCCGCGTGGAGGATCGCGTGGTGGATGGCGTCGTAGAGCATGAACACCACGATCACCAACAAGCCACCGAGCCGCATCGCGGCACGAGACACTCTCCAGGGATGCGTTGCCCAGCCCGCACCGACTCGGGATCGGGGCTCGATCTTGTACGACCAGCATCCGGCCGCTAGGATGGCCGCAAGACTCATGAGATTCGGTGCCCTTGTCACCGCCGCGATCCTCGTGGGCTCCCTCGGCCCGGCCGCGGCCGTCGGTGCCGAGGAGTTCGAGGATCGGATCGACGTGCTGGAGATCCAGGTCCCGGTGAACGTCGTGGGCAGAGACGGAAACGCGGTCCGGGGACTGACCTCCGAAGATTTCGTCGTCCGGGAGGGCCGGCGGGAACGGGAGATCGCGGATCTCCGAGTCATCGATCTCCGGGCCCTGGAATCGACCGACGGCCGGATCCAGATGGAGCACGTGCTGCCGGCGGAGGGCCGGAGACATCTCCTCCTGGTGTTCGATCTGACCTTCTCCAGCCCGGGCGCGATCCTCCGGGCCCGCCAAGCGGCGCGCCGGTTCGTGCTTCGGGACCTCCACCCGACCGACCTGGCCGCGGTCATGTCCTTTTCCGAGCAGGCCGGACCTCAGCTCCTGGTGACGTTCACCTCGGATCGGGCCCAGCTTGCCAGAGCCATCGACAATCTGGGTCGCCAGGATCTCCTGAAAGGAAGGCCCGGTGATCCCCTCCGCTTCGTCGTCGACAACCCCTCCACTGGCGCAGATCTCCAGAGCCCGGACCGATCCGCCTCGGACCAGGACGTCGAACACACCTTGACGGACACCACGAAGAGCGCCCTGGACGCGACCGAGGAGGTCATGGAGAGGGAGATCGCTCGTCAGGAGAGAAGCTATGCCAGGGGGCGAATCGAGACCTGGGTCGGGTATCTCGATTTCCTGGGCCGGGCCCTGACCCGAGTCGCCGGAAGGAAGCACGTGGTCTACTTCTCCGAGGGATTCGACGACCGCCTCCTGATGGGCCGGGGAGCCCAGCAGCAGATGCAGGACCAGAGGCTTTCGGCCCGGGTCGGCCACCAGCTCCCCGTGGATCCCGACGCCCTGTACGGAAATCTCTCCTTGCTCTCGGAGATTACCAGGGCCTTGATCGATTTCGAGAAAAGCGGAACCTCGATCCAGGCCGTGGACATCGCGGGCGTCTCCTCGCGAAGAAATTCCGGATTCCTCCATTCGACGATGGCCCGGGAGACCGGCGGGGTCGTGATCGAAAACACCAACGAGCTCGAGGAGGAGCTGGGGGCGATCCTCGAGAGGTCGGAGGTGACCTATCTCCTCACCTTCCGCGCCGACGACGTGGAACGCGACGGCTCCTACCACCCCATCGAGGTGAAGGTGCCCGGAGCCCCGGAGGCGGAAGTCCTCTTCCGCCCCGGGTATCACGCGCCGGAGCCCTTCCAGGACCTCCATCCCCTGGAGAAGAGCCTCCTGGCCGCCGACGCCCTGGCCGCGGCCGCACCCCGCCGGGAGATCGCCCTCGACCTCCTGGCCGCTCCCTTCCAGGCGACGTCGGGACGAGCCTACGTCCCGGTGATCGTCGAGATCGACGGAGATTCTGTGCTGGACAGCCATGACGGTGACATCCTGCCCTTGGAGATCTACGCCTACGCCAGCGATTCCCGGGGTCGGATGCAGGATTTCTTCACCCAGCTGGTGAGCCTCCGGTCCGCGGATGCCCGGGAGTCCCTACCGGGAAGTGGATTGAAGTACTACGGCCATCTGAACCTCGATCCCGGCGAGCACCTTCTCCGGGTGATGGCCCGGAACGGTGCGACGGGAGATACCGGGGTGAGCTCGATCCGCCTGGTGGTACCCGATTTCGCCGACGAGCGCCCCGACCTGGCGGGCCCTTTCGCTCCGGAACCCCTCGGGCGATGGCTCCTCGTGCGAGAGAATCGTGGAGCCGAGGGATCTCAGGTGATCTATCCGTTCACGGTGAAGAACGAGATCTTCGTACCAGCGGTCCGACCCCTGCTCTCACACCGAGAGAGCAACCCCCTTTACCTGATGGCCTACGGGCTGGGTCCCGGAGAGCTCGCCGTCTCCGGAGAGATCTTCGATTCCGAAGGTGAGACCGTGGGACCGGCGGACATCGAGCTCGCAGAGAGGGTGGAGACGGAGACGAAGGGATACGAAAAGTTGCAGCTCGGCTTCCACCCCCCGGATCTCGAGCCAGGAGGATACCGCCTTCACCTGACAGTGGGCCGGGCCGACGAGTCCCTTTCCGCGAAAGCGGTGATGAGCTTCCGGATCGGAAGATAGGGGCTGATCCGCGACAGGCCAATCGTAGGCCCAGGGACTTCAGCTCGCGGCATCGCTCAGCCGGAGCTGGTC
>JAWVZJ010000106.1:0-7940 GCA_033722255.1 Thermoanaerobaculia bacterium
GCTCAACCCGGTCGTGGCGGAGGAGGCCCGAGAGCGACTCCACTCGGTCGTCACCGGCGATATCGCCGAAGTCGATCCGGGAGGACCTTTCGACGCCATCCTCGCTCTCGAGCTCTTCGAGCATCTCCCCCGGCCGGAGCCGGTCTTGAATCGCCTGGGATCCCTGCTCCGACCGGGGGGCCGGATCGTGCTCTCGGTCCCGAACGTCGGCCACCATTCCGTCGTCCGGGACCTCCTGGCGGGACGCTGGGACTACCTGCCGATCGGGCTCCTCTGTTACACCCACTACCGGTTCTTCACCCGCCGGACCCTGGAGGACTGGATCCGCCGGGCCGGCTTCCATCGGTTCACCCTCGTTCCCCAGACGACCCCGGTCCCGGAGGAAATGCTGGAGCTTCCCCTGGCCGGGATCGACCGGGAAAGCCTGGCCACGAAGGGCTTCTGGGCCCTGATCGAGGGCTGATCACCGGTCCCGGACCGAACCCGATCCTCGAGGAGAAGCTCCCCCGGGAGATCGGCCCCCGGTGGGGGCCGGGGTCACTCCGTCGCGGAAGGAGGAGTCTGCGGACGCTCCTGCCGCCACTCCCCCCGGGCGACCCAGTACAGGGCCCGTTCCACCTCCTCCGCCGCCCGCTCCTCCCGGTATCGCTCTGCGAGAACCAGGCCCCGGCGGCGATGCTCCTGCCAACGAGCGGAGGAGGAGAGGAGCTCCTCCGCCGCTTCCGCGAAGGCACCCGGATCCCGTACCGTGGCGAGCCGCGCCGGCTCCGCCCAGTCCCGGTAGCAGGAGACGTCGGAGGCCACCACGGGAACCCCGGAAGCCATGGCCTCCAGGGCGGGAAGACCGAATCCCTCCTGCTCCCAGGAAGGAGTCAGGACCAGGTCGCAGGACCGGAGGAGAGTCGCCACCTCCCGAGGCTCGAGATGACAGTGGAACTCGTCCGCCTCCGGGAGACGGGCTTCGTCTTCGGAACGCGGCCACTGGGAGAGCCGAATCAGGCGGCAGTCGGTCCGCTCCCGGAGCCGGGCCACCGCCCGGAGTCCCGTCTCCACGCCCTTCCAGTCGATCTCGAAGGGAGAGGGGACCAGGATCCTGGCCGGCCGGCCGGGCCCCCGCTTGGGGGCCGGACGGAAGAACTCCTCCAGAGGCTGGGGAACGACCCTCGCCGTCCGACCGAACCGCCGCTGGAGGAGTCTCCGGAGATGGTCGGAGACCGCGAAGGCGGGAAGGGGGATCGAGTAGGCTCCCTCGATGGCCGGGTGCTCCTCCTCGTTGTGGGTGTAGGAACCTTCGAAGCCCTGGCAGTAATGGACCACCGAGGCCGAGGCGCCCTCCACGGCCGGCTCGATGGTCGTCCAGTAGGTGGCGACGGTCACGTCGGCCTGAGGAACGGTCGCCGCCTCCAGCCGGGGAAGCCGGAGGAACTCCGACTCCAAGTCGAACCAGGTGGGCCTCTCTCCCGGGGTGGCGACCACCACCCGGTGACCCCGGCGGGTCATCCAGCTCGCCTGCTGAAGAACGACCTTGACTCCGCCAAAGAGGGCGGTATCGTCCAGGAGATAGCAGACCGAGAGGGGCTCAGCGCCGACGGACGAGGGCAAACTTGCAGTCTCGGCAGATGAAGTCTGCCGGGGCCTCCTCGATCCCGTAGACCTGCCGACGGGCCCGGGCCATCTCCGGGCCCGTGAGGACCTCCTCCACCGTCATGGTCGAGAGATCCCCGACGACCACGCTCTCGTTGTAGTCCTGGCAACAGAGGATGCACTCGGCCCGGGGTGTGATGTGGAGGTGCTGCAACGGCCGGGAGCCCATGTGGTCGCAACCGCAGAGCTCCTTCGAGGAGTCCTTGGGAGCCCGGAGGCCGATCTGGAGATATCCCGCCCGATCGTTGACCACGAAGTGCTTGACGTTGAACCGGCTCCCGGAGAAACGTTCCCGAATCTGGTCGAAGTCCCTCTGGTGAACGTCGTCGCCGACACCCAGGACGACGATGTCCATCTCCTCGGCCACTCGCCGGTCCTTGGCGTACTCCAGGTTCCGGAGCACCTTCTCCAGGTGATCCCCGCCCCGGTCCTCCCGGTACTTCTCCCGGTTCACCGTCGACAGGTTGATGGACAGGAACCTCAAGCCTCCCATCTCCTCGATGGCATCCACCCTCTCCGGAGTCAGGCCGGTCCCGTTGGTCAGGGTGGCCGGAGGAAGACCGGCCTCCTTGATGGACCGGACCTGGTCGACCCACCGCTTGTCCACCGTGGGCTCGTTGTAGCTGATCATGAACACGGCCTCGATCGTCTCCCGGTAGGCGGCGAGCTGGGAGACGATCTCCTCGTACTGCTCCGTGGGCATGAAGTGCGCTTCCCGGGGCGCCACCGACACGGGGCAGAAGTAGCAGGATTGATTGCAGACCGTGTGGGCCTCCAGCGATACGTACTTCAGGTAGAAACGCCGGGAGAGGTCCTCCTCCTCGGAAACCAGCCAACCCTCGTCGTGGAGCCGGGTCCGGTGGGAGTCCTCGATCGACTCGGGCTCGACCGTTCCCTCCACAACGCCCCGAAGGACATCGTAGCCCGGCTCCCCGGGCCTCAGATGTTGATCGGTCAAAGGGTTGTAGACGTGGTCCGACCCCACGTGGAGAAACGGATTCGCCACCAAGCGGCGAACCAGGGGTCGGGGCTGACCCACGATGGGCAGAGAGGGACTGAGCGCCATGGGGGAGAGGGCTCCTTCGAAAATTCGTCGGACTCCGGACCGAGCTACGGACTCCGAGACCCGGGGACCATCTGCTGCAGACGGTGGCCCCTGGGACCCGGCCTTCGCCACTCGTACGAATACGGCCGCGAATCCGTCCACCCACGCCGGAACACGGGAACATTATACGGAGACACCATGTTTCTCCAAGCATCCACGGAGTCCCGTCGGGCTTCTCGGGACATCCTCGAGGATGGGAATCGGCCGTTGACCGCTCGATGGCCCGGGCCCGGCTCCCGGCTTGTCCTCCGCCGCCGGGTCGGATAGCCTGCCTCTCCGTCATGCGTGTCCTGGTCACCGGTCACCGAGGCTATATCGGCGCCGTCATGGTCCCTGTCCTCCTGCGGGAGGGACACGAGGTGGTGGGCCTGGACACCGGGTTCTTCGAGGGATGTCGGTTCGGAGCCCGGCAGGAATCCTCCATACCCGAGATCCGCCGAGACCTCCGGGATGTCGGCCGGGAGGACCTGGCGGGGATCGACGCGGTCTGCCATCTGGCCGGGCTCTCCAACGATCCCCTCGGGGACCTGGACCCCTCTTTGACCCACGAGATCAACACCGTGGGCTCCTTGACCCTGGCCGAGAGGGCCCGGGACGCAGGCGTCCGGCGATTCCTCTTCTCCTCGTCCTGTAGCACCTACGGCGCCGCCGACGTGGAGACCGCCCTGGACGAGTCGGCCCCCCTGAATCCGGTGACCCCCTACGGCGTATCCAAGGTGGTGGTCGAGGAGAGGCTCTCGGAGCTCGCCGACGATCGGTTCTCCCCCGTCTACCTCCGGAACGCCACCGCCTACGGAGTTTCCCCCCGGCTTCGCCTCGATCTCGTCCTGAACAATCTCGTGGGATGGGCCGTGACCACCGGGAAGGTACGGCTCCTCTCCGACGGGACACCCTGGAGACCGGTCGTCCACGTCGAGGACATCTGCCGGGCCTTCCTGGCCTGCCTGGAGGCGCCCCGGGAGGCGATCCACGATCGGGCTTTCAATGTCGGGCGCACAGAGGAGAACTACCGCATCCGGGAGCTGGCGGAGATCGTGGCCGACGTCGTTCCCGGATGCGAGCTCGAGATCGCCGAGGGGGCCGGACCCGACGAGAGGACCTACCGGGTGGACTTCGGCCGGATCGCCGAGACCCTCCCAGATTTCCGACCCCGGTGGACCGCCCGAAGGGGAGCCGAGGAGCTCCGGGACGCCTACCGGGAGACGGATCTGACCTTCGAGACCTTCGACGGGGCCCGGTACAAGCGCCTGGGACATATCCAGGGTCTCCTGGACTCCGGGCGTCTCGGAGACGATCTGAGGTGGTGCTGACCGCCGACCGAAGAGCGTTTGCCCCATGACCGACTCCCCCGTGATCGACCTCGCCTGCCGTTTCTGCTCCGCCCCGGTGGAGGAGAGCTTCGCCGACCTGGGAGCCTCTCCCCTGGCCAACGACTACCTCGAGCCGGAGGATCTGATCCGGGCCGAGACCTTCTACCCCCTCCACGCCAGGGTCTGCTCCCACTGCTTCCTAGTCCAGCTCCCGGAGGTCGCGAGGCCCGAGGAGATCTTCTCCGAGTACGCCTACTTCAGCTCCTACTCGGAGAGCTGGCTCGACCATGCCCGGCGCTACGTCGAGACGATGACCGATCGGCTGGGCCTCGGCGAGGACGACCGGGTGGTGGAGATCGCCAGCAACGACGGGTACCTTCTTCGCTGGTTCCGGGACCGGGGAATTCCGGTGCTGGGGATCGAGCCCGCGGCCAACGTGGCGGCGGCGGCCGAGAACGCGGGGATCCCGACCCGGGTCCGATTCTTCGGGGAAGAGGTGGCCCGGGAGCTCGTCGACGAGGGGGTCCGGGCAGACCTCCTGGTGGGGAACAACGTCCTGGCCCACGTGCCGGATCTCAACGACTTCGTCCGGGGCCTGGCCCTGCTGCTGGCCCCCGGGGGAGCCCTGACCCTGGAATTTCCCCATCTCCAGCGACTCGTGGAAGAGGGACAGTTCGACACGATCTATCACGAGCACTACAGCTACTTCTCCTTCGGGACGGCGGTGGAGGTGCTGGGAACCCACAGTCTGACCGTCTTCGACGTGGAGGAGCTCCCCACCCACGGTGGCTCGCTCCGGATCTTCGCCCGTCATCGGGAACAGGAGGAGCCCCGGACCCGGGCCGCAGTGGATGAGCTCCTCCAGCGGGAACAGCGGGCCGGATACCGGAGCCTGGATCTCTACCGGTCCTTCGCGTCCCGGGTCCGGAAGGCCAAGCGGCGGCTCCTCCGGTTCCTCCTGGAGGCCAAGGAGGAGGGAGCCTCCATCGTGGGCTACGGAGCCCCGGCCAAGGGGAACACCCTCCTCAACTACTGCGGCGTCGGCCCGGATCTCCTGGACTACACCGTGGACCGGAGCCCCCACAAGCAGGGGCTTTTCCTGCCGGGGACCCGGATCCCGATCCACCCGCCGGAGCGGATCTTCGAGACCCGTCCCGACCTGGTCTGGATCCTCCCCTGGAACCTGACGGAGGAGATCAGGGAGCAGATGTCCGGGGTCCGGAAGTGGGGCGGGCGGTTCTTCGTGGCCGTCCCCGAGGTGAAGGAGATCCCGTGATCTTCGAAGAGGTGGATCTCCCCGGAGTACGCCGGATTCGTCCCGAGCCCCACGAGGACGAGCGGGGGCTCTTCGCCCGGATCTTCGACCGGGAACGGTTCGCCGAAGAAGGTCTGGTGAGCGACTACCCGCAACACAGCCTCTCGTTCAACCGCGAGCGGGGGACCCTGAGGGGGATGCACTGGCAGGCTCCCCCCTACGGCGAGACCAAGCTGGTCCGCTGCGTCTCCGGCCGTCTCTGGGACGTGGTGGTGGATCTCCGGCCCGAGAGCCCCACCTACCTGGATTCCATCGGGATCGAGCTCTCCGCCGCCAACCGGGAGAGCCTCTACGTCCCGGAGGGGTTCGCCCACGGATTCCTGACCCTGGTCAGCGGGACGGAAATCCTCTACCTGATCTCCGAGCCGTATCGGCCCGAGGCCGCCCGGGGAGCCCGATGGAACGATCCCGCCTTCGAGATCGAGTGGCCCCATGAGCCCCGGGTGATCTCGGACCGAGACGACGCCTTTCCGGACTTCCAGCCGTGAGCCTGGAGAACAGCCGGCACGTCGAAGCCCTCCGGAGAGATCTCTCCCGGGAGGAGACCGGGCGGCGCCTCATGGCCTGGATCGAGAAGCTCTACCCGATCCCCCGGTCGATCACCGGGCCGGGGTTGCGCCGGACGTTGGAGTGGATCCAGGAGCGGCTCCCGGACCTGGAGCGCCGGGAGGCTCCCACCGGGACGAAGGTCCTGGACTGGGAGGTTCCCCGGGAATGGAGAGTCCGGGAGGCCTGGATCCGGGACCCCTCCGGGCGAAAGCTCGCGGACTTCGACGAGCACAACCTCCATCTCGTGGGATACAGCGTCCCCGTAGACCGGGAGGTCGAAAGGGCGGAGCTGGAGGAGCACCTCCACAGCCTGCCCGAGCATCCGGACTGGATCCCCTACCGGACCTCGTACTACTCCGAGACCTGGGGATTTTGTCTCACTCACCGCCAGCGAGAAGCGCTCCCCGAGGGGATCTACCGGGTCCGGATCGACTCCGAGCTGGTCTCCGGTGCCCTCTCCTGGGGCGAGCTGGTCCTTCCCGGCCGGGAGGAGGGAGAGATCCTCCTCTCCTGCCACGTCTGCCACCCCTCCCTGGCGAACGACAACCTCTCGAGTCTGGCCGTCGCCGTGGCCCTGGCCGGGCAGCTGGGCGAGCTCCAGGACCGTCGATGGACCTACCGGTTCCTCTTCGTTCCCGGCACCATCGGCGCCATCACGTGGCTGGCGTCCAATCGGGAGACCGTCGCTCGGATCCGGGCCGGGCTCGTCCTGGCGAACCTGGGGGATTGCGGGGGATTCACCTACAAGAGGACCCACTCCGGAACCGCCTGGATCGACCGGGTGATGGAGCGGCTCTCGGCGGAGACCGGGACGTCCTTCGAGCACCGGCCCTTCTCCCCCTTCGGCTACGACGAGCGCCAGTACAACTCCCCGGGGTTCCGCCTCCCGGTGGGCCGGCTCACCCGGACGCCCCACGGGGAGTACCCCGAATACCACACCTCCGCCGACGACCTCTCCCTGGTGGAGCCGGAGGCTCTCGCCGGCTCTCTGGATCTGCTCCTGGCCGCCGCCGAGATCCTGGAGGGCGACGACGTCTACCGGAATCTCGCCCCCTACGGGGAACCCCAGCTCGGACGGCGTGGTCTCTATCGCTCCCTGGGCGGGGGGACCGAAGGCCGGGAGCGGGAGCTCGCCCTCCTCTGGGTGCTGAACCAGTCGGACGGCGGCCCCGGGCTGCTCGAGATCGCCGCCAGGGCCGGCCTCCCCTTCCGCAGGATCCGGGAGGCGGCGGCCGCCCTCGTGGACGCCGAGCTCCTGGTCCCGGGGGCTCCATAGCCCGCACTCCCCGGCACGGCCCTCCGGCCGTCAGATCCAGTCAGTCCGTCGATCCCCCGGCTCACTCCGCAGGAGAGACGTCCACTCCCTCGCCCCCGGTCACCAGACCTTCCAGTCCGCCGCCCCCCGCTTCCACATGTCGTTGAGATGGAGGTAGTCCCGGTAGGTGTCCATGGAGTGCCAGGCCCCCTCGTGGACGTAGACGCTGAGCTCTTCGTCCCGGGCGACGTTCCTCAGGGGCTCGAGCTCCAGGTGCTCCTTCGGGTCCCCGGTCAGGTAATCGAAGATCCCCCGGTCGAAGACGAAGAAGCCACCGCTGACCACACCCTCGTGGAGGGTCGGCTTCTCGTTGAACTCCCGGGCCATTCCGTCCTCCACCTCGATCTCGCCGAAGCGCGAGCTCGGGCGGACCCCGGTGACGGTCCCGACCCGGCCCTCCCGGTAGTGGAACTCCAGGAGGGCGTCCAGGTCTACGTCGGCGACACCGTCGCCGTAGGTGAAACAGAAGGTGTCCGTGTCCACGTAGTCCTGGACCCGGTAGAGACGGGTGCCGGTATAGGCCTCCCGCCCCGTCTCGGCGCAGGTCACCTGCCAGCTCTCCTCTCCCTGGTTGTTCAGATACCGGGTCTCCCCCGTCTTCATGTCGATGGTGAAGTCCCGGAGGAACTCGTGGTATCGGAGAAAGTACTGCTTGATCATGAAGCCCTTGTACCCGAGACAGAGGATGAACTTCCGGAACCC
>JAWVZJ010000107.1:0-7899 GCA_033722255.1 Thermoanaerobaculia bacterium
ATCAGCGTTGCGAGGGTTTCGAGGGATCGAAATGACTGTTTCACCGACCATTTCCGCCGGGGCCGAGAATCCCCGGGGATTTCGAGGCCTGCTGCTATATTGCGGGAGCCATGGCTGAGGCGAGCGAATCCGGAATCCGACGTACGCCCCTGGCAGAGCGTCATCGGGAGGCGGGGGCCCGCATGGTCGAGTTCGCCGGCTTCGAGATGCCGGTGCACTACGGGTCGGTGATGGACGAGCATCGAGCGGTTCGGGAGGCGGCGGGCCTCTTCGACGTCTCTCACATGGGCGAGATTGAGATCCGGGGAGAGGAGGCAGCGGCGTTCGTCGACTGGCTGACTCCGAACGACGTCCGCTCTCTGGAGCCGGGCCGGGCTCACTACAGCGGTCTCCTCACGGAGGAGGGAACGTACATCGACGATCTCCTGGTCTACAAATTCGGGGGGGACCGACTCCTCCTGGTGGTGAACGCCGCGAACCGGGGGAAGGATCTGGATTGGATCCTCGAGCGGGCGGAGGGGCGCTCGGGAGTGCGGGTGGTCGATCGTTCCGACGAGCTGGCGCTCCTGGCCCTCCAGGGGCCCGGAGCGGAGGAGATCCTGGAGCCCCTCACCGATCTGGATCTGGATTCCCTCCGGTACTACCGGTTCCGAGAGGGCTCGGTCCACGGCCGGGAGGCCCTGGTCTCCCGGACGGGCTACACCGGGGAGGACGGCTTCGAGATCTACGTGGGAAAGGAGGTCGCCGTCGATGTCTGGGACGCCCTCCTGTCCCGGGGTAGCGCCTTCGACCTGGTGCCGGCGGGGCTCGGGGCCCGGGACACTCTCCGGATGGAGGCGGGGATGGCCCTCTACGGCCACGAGCTCGACGAGGAGACGACGCCCTGGGAGGCGGGGCTGGGCTGGGTCGTGAAGCTGGACGGCGAGCCCTTCGTGGGCCGGGAGGCCCTGGTCCGCCAGAAGGAGGAGGGAGTCCAACGACGGCTGATCGGATTCGAGGTCCAGGGTCGCGGAATCGCCCGACAGGATCACCGCCTCCTCCACGGAGAGGAGGAGGTGGGTCGGGTGACCAGCGGTACCTTCAGCCCGACCTTCGAAAGGGCCCTGGGGATGGCCTACGTGTCCGTCGAGGTGGCGGAGGCGGGGACCGAGCTCGAGGTCGAAATCCGGAGACGGAGATCCCCGGTCCGACTCGAGAAGCTGCCGTTCTACCGACGTTCGAAGTCGTAGCTGGCGAGAACCAACACGGGAGGAGAGGAGATGTATCCGGACGATTTTCTGTACTCGAGAGATCACGAGTGGATCCGACGGCAGGAGGACCTGTGCGTGGTGGGGATCACCGAGTTCGCCCAGGAGGAGCTGGGGGAGGTGGTCTTCGTGGAGCTTCCGGAGTCCGGCGAGGCTTTCGATTCCGGGGACGAGATCGGGGTGATCGAGTCCGTCAAGGCCGTGGCCGAGGTCTACACTCCCGTGGCCGGGGAGGTGGTGGAGGTCAACGAGGACGTGGTCGACGATCCCGCAGTGCTGAACGACGATCCCCATGGGGAGGGCTGGCTGGTCAAGATCCGGTTCTCCACGGAGGAGGATCTGGAGGAGCTGCTCACGGCGGAGGAGTATCGGAGCTTCGTGTCGGGCGAGGAGGACGAGTAAGCGGACGTGCGGCGCTGGGAGGCCGTCGCCCTCGGACTCTGCTTCGCGAGCTGGATCGGTGCCGTCCTGGGCCAGACGGGGCTGCTGGCCTTTGAAGGAACCCTCGGGCTGAGCCTCTACGCCTTTCACGCCGTGGCGGCCGTCCTCGGCTGGCTGTCCGGGAACATCTACATCTTCCGACGGAGGAGGCTGCTCCGGAATGTTCGACGTCGGCTCGTGGCCCTCTATCTCCTCGGCCCTCCGGGGGTCCTCTACTTCCTCTGGACCCTGGCTCCGGGATCCCTGCAGCGCGTCTATCCCCTCTCCCCGCTCCTCGGATTCGGCGTCTACGTGATCTTTTTCATGGTTCCGATCACGCTCCCGGGGAGCTGGTCCCGACCTCCCGATGCCTGAAAAGGGCCTTCCTTCCCTGCCTCGCTGCGGTGGCTCCGAGCTCGTCTCGGAGGACGGGCCGACTGTCACAGAACCGTCACATGTCGCAGATGTCGATCGAGCGGTGATCTTCCTACCATGAGGGTGTCCGTTCTCTGTTCCTTTGGGACACCCTTTATCGGCCGATGACCATCCTCCTTCTCCTCGGCGCCCTCCTTTCGCTGTCCGCCGTGGGCTACCACCTGGGCCGCCGCCGAGCTCTGGCCGCCGCCGGAGGAGACGTCCGCCGGTTGCACTCGTTGCCCGGGTACTACGGGCTCTACGTGGCCCTGTGGTGCCTCCTCCCGGCTCTCCTGGTCGTCGCTCTGTGGTCTTTCTTCGACCAGCAGGTCATCGAGCATCTCCTGGTGGGGGAGCTCCCGGCGTCGATGCAGGAGACCTCTCCCGAGCGGATGGACCTCCTGGTCAACGAGGTCAAGAATATCGCCGCGGGCCAGGGGATCCGGGGAGAAGTGGAGCCGGCCTTCCGGACGGCGGCGAGACGGTACGCCCAGCTCCGAAGAGCGAGCCTCTGGTCCCTGTCGGCGGTGGTCCTGGTGGTCGCCCTATCGGGCGCGGTGCTGGCGGGGCGACGGATCCGGCTGGCGCTACCGGCGATCAATCGGGTGGAGAGGATCCTCGAGATGCTCCTTCTTCTGGCCTCCCTGATCGCCGTCTTGACGACGGTGGGGATCGTGCTCTCCCTCCTCTTCGAGGCGTTGCGCTTCTTCCGGAGAGTCCCGCTGGGGGAGTTTCTCTTCGGGTTGGAGTGGAGCCCCCAGACCGCTCTCCGGGCCGAGCAGGTGGGGAGCTCGGGGAGCTTCGGAGCGGTCCCCCTCTTCACCGGGACCCTCCTCATCAGCGGCATCGCCATGTCGGTGGCGGTCCCCGTCGGTCTCTTCTCCGCCATCTACATGGCGGAGTACGCCCGACCGAAGGTGCGGAATCTCCTGAAGCCCATCCTCGAGATCCTGGCTGGGATTCCCACCGTGGTGTACGGCTTCTTCGCCGCCCTCACAGTGGCTCCGGCGATCCGGGGAATCGGGGAGCGGGTGGGGCTGGACGTGGCCTCGGAGAGTGCCCTGGCCGCCGGGGCGGTGATGGGGGTGATGATCATTCCCTTCGTGAGCTCCCTGTCGGACGACGTGATCACGGCCGTCCCCGTCGGGCTCCGGGAGGCCTCCTTCGGGCTGGGGGCAACCCGGTCGGAGACCATCAAGAGGGTCGTGCTCCCGGCGGCCCTCCCCGGCATCGTGGGAGGGATCCTCCTGGCCGTGTCCCGGGCCATCGGCGAGACCATGATCGTGGTGATGGCGGCGGGGCTCGCCGCGAATTTGACCTTCGATCCCCTGGAGGCGGTGACCACGGTGACCGTCCAGATCGTGACCCTTCTGGTGGGAGATCAGGAGTTCGACAGCGCCAAGACCCTGGCCGCCTTCGCGCTGGGCCTAGCCCTTTTTCTGGTGACCCTGGTCTTCAACGTGGTGGCGTTGACCGTCGTCCGGCGCTACCGGGAGCAGTACGAATGAGTGATCGGGGACATCCGATGTTGCGACGGAAGGCGGTGGAGTCCCGGCTGGCCAGGCGGAGGCGTCGGGAGCGGCGCTTCCGCCTCTACTGCCAGATCGCCGTGGGATGTGCCCTCCTGGCCCTGGTGATCCTCTTCGGGGACATCCTCCGGAAGGGGTGGAGCGGGTTCTTCCAGACCGAGATCCTCCTGGAGGTCCGGTTCGACCGGGAGCTCCTCGATCCCCGGGAGACCCGGGATCCCGAGGTCCTCTCCCGGGCCGATTTCGCACCGCTCTGGAGGGAGCCCCTGAAGGAGATGCTCGGGGAGCCGGAGACCCGGCAGGAGCGGCGGGAGATGTACGCCCTGGTGAGCGAGGGAGCGATCTACGGGCTCCGGGAGCTGGTCCTGGAGGATCCGTCGCTGGTGGGAGAATCCCGGAGACTCTGGCTCCCGGCCTCGTCGGAGGTGGACCTGATGGTGAAGGGCAGGGTCTCCCGGGATCTGCCCGAAGGGGAGCGTCCTCTGAACGATCGCCAGCTCGCCTGGATGGATCGACTCCGGGCCCAGAAGCGGATCGACGTCCGGTTCGACACCGGCTTCTTCACCGAGGGGGACTCCCGGAACCCGGTGACGGCGGGGATCGCGGCTGCCGCCGTGGGATCCTTCTGGGCCATGCTGGTGACCCTACTTCTCTCCTTCCCCCTGGGGGTGGCCACCGCGGTCTACCTGGAGGAGTTCGCTCCCAAGAACAGCCGCTGGATCGACCTGATCGAGGTGAACATCAACAACCTGGCCGCGGTGCCGTCGATCGTCTTCGGCTTGCTGGGTCTGGCCGTGTTCCTGAACTTCTTCGATCTACCTCGCTCGGCCCCGCTGGTGGGCGGCCTGATCCTGGCCCTGATGACGCTGCCGGTGATCATCATCGCCGCCCGGTCCGCGATCCAGTCGGTACCCCCGTCGATCCGGCAGGGGGCCTACGGCCTGGGTGCCACCCGGATGCAGGTGATCCAGCACCACGTGCTCCCCATGGCCATGCCCGGCATCCTGACCGGTACCATCATCGGGATGGCCCGGGCCCTGGGGGAGACGGCTCCGCTCCTGATGATCGGGATGGTGGCCTTCATCGTGGACATCCCGGAGGGACCCTTCGATCCGGCCACGGCCCTTCCGGTGCAGGTCTATCTCTGGGCCGACAGCCCCGAACGGGGCTTCGTGGAGAAGACCTCCGCCGCCATCATGGTCCTCCTGGGCTTCCTGATCACCATGAATGGGCTCGCCGTGTGGCTCCGGAGGCGATGGGAGCAGCGGTGAGGATCCCTCCCGCGGATCGCGGGGCTCAACCGAAGCGCCCGGTGATGTAGTCCTCGGTCTGCTGCCGCTCGGGTTTGATGAAGAGACGCTCGGTCTCCCCGAACTCGATGAGCTCACCCAGGTAGAGGAAAGCCGTAAAGTCGGAGACCCGGGAGGCCTGCTGCATGTTGTGAGTAACGATAACCTGGGTGTAGTCGTCCTTGAGATCCTGCATCAGCTCCTCGATCTTCGCCGTGGCGATCGGATCCAGGGCCGAGCAGGGCTCGTCCAGGAGGATCACTTCCGGGTCCACGGCGATGGCCCGGGCGATGCAGAGTCGCTGTTGCTGTCCTCCGGAGAGGCTCAGGGCATTGTCGTCGAGGCGGTCTTTGACCTCGTCCCAGAGGGCGGCGTTTCGCAGGCTCCGCTCCACGATCTCGTCGAGGTCGCTCCGACTCGTGATGCCCTGGAGCTTGCATCCGTAGGCGACGTTGTCATAGATCGATTTCGGAAAGGGATTGGATTTCTGGAAGACCATCCCGATCCGCTTGCGGAGGAGATTCACGTCCAGCTCCGGGTCGTAGACGCTCCCTCCTTCGAAGATGACGTCTCCTTCGATCCGGACCCCCTCGATCAGATCGTTGAGACGGTTCAGACAGCGCAGCAGCGTGGACTTGCCGCAGCCCGAGGGCCCGATGAAGGCGGTGATCCGGTCCTTGGGGATCTCCATGGAGATCCCGTGCAGAGCCTGCTTCTCTCCGTACCAGAGAGAGAGGGCGTCGATGTCGAAGACCGGTTCCTCTCCCGGGATGACAGCCTTCTCCCCCTCCTCGGTGATCCGGCCCGTTTCTTGGAAAGGGGGTTCGGAGGCAGGCCGCTCTCCGGGGTCGGGAGTGGGGACGATGGGCTCGGTCATGGCGTGTCCTCGCTACGGATGGCGGCTGAATGGCGGGACCTGGACGAAGCCTCGGAGGCGCTCGGGAAACCTCCTCTCGGAAGCGGCTTTCATGCTACAGGAGGGGTCGCCGACGAAGAAAGGCGCCGATCGCCTGGGAGCGACCGGCGTGGAAGGGATCGAAGCGGTGGAGGCGGGATCAGACGTTGTCCTCGAAAGCCCGGGCCGCCTCCCGGACCGCCTGGCGTTTCTCCCGGGAAAGGGGGATGAGGCCTACGTCGGTGAGATACCCCTCGCTGCCGACGGCCCGCTCGCTCGTGAACTCCTCCACGAACTCCTCGATCCCCGGGATCATGCCCACGTGGGCCTTCTTCACGTAGAAGAGGAGGGGGCGGGACACCGGGTACTCCTGGGCGGCGATCTTCTCGAAGGTGGGCTCGACTCCATCGATCCCGTTCCCCTGGATCTTGTCCCGATTCTGATCCAGGAAGCTGAACCCGAAGATCCCCAGGGCATCGGCGTTCGCGTCGAGCTTCTGGACGATCAGGTTGTCGTTCTCCCCCGCCTCGATGTAGGCTCCGTCCTCCCGGATCCCGTGGCAGAGGGCCTTGAATCGGTCCTCGTCCGTGTCCTCGAGCTTCTCGACCCAGGGGAATTCGGTGCAACCGGCCTCCATCACGAGCTCCACGAAGGCGTCCCGGGTTCCGGAGGTCGGGGGCGGTCCGTAGACCTCGATCTCCTTGTCGGGGAGGTTGGAGTCGATCTCGTTCCACCGCGTGTACGGATTTGCCTCGATGGTCCCCTTTTCGGTGGGGATCTCCTTGGCCAGAGCCAGATAGAGCTCCGTCCGGGAGAGGTCGTATTCGGGCCCGCCCTTGGCGTTGGCGACGACGATCCCGTCGTAGCCGATGTTGACCTCGGTGATCTCCTCGATCCCGTTAGCGGCGCAGGTGTCGATCTCGGACTGTTTCACCGCCCGGGAGGCGTTGGTGATGTCGGGGTGCTCGACCCCGATGCCGGCGCAGAAGAGCTTGAAGCCACCACCGGATCCCGTGCTCTCGACGACCGGGGTCTTGTAGTCGCTGGTCCGGCCGAACCGCTCGGCCACCTTGGTGGAAAAGGGGAACACGGTGGAGGAGCCGACGATCCGGATCTCGTCCCGGGCGCCTCCGCCGGCGGCGAGGGCCTGGCCCCCGTTCTCCGACGGAGCCACTTCGTCTTCGACCGGAGGAGTCTCACCGGTCTGGCAGGCCAGGCCGAGGGCTGCGGTCAGGACGAGGGGCCAGGCGAGGAGGCGACGGGCGAGGGAAGATCCGGTGGACCGGGTGGACGGGGAGCTGCTGGATCTCATGAGCTGATTCTCCTGTAGAGGAAGGATTCGGGTTCGGGGGGATCCGGCGGCAGGCCGGACCTTCGTTCGCGCTACGCCTCGGATCGTGACCCCTCGGTGTCCCGGCCAGGGGGAGATCGTGTGACGATCCGGTGACGGTTTCGACGATCAGGAACCGTGCCCCCTCCCGTTCTCCTCCTCTCCCCCCGTCTCGGCTTGCTGATGCCGGATGTCCTGCCCTTCGACGTAGTAGATGACGTCCTCGGCGATGTTGGTGGCGTGGTCGGCGACCCGCTCGAAGTTCCGGGCGATGAGGAGGAGATGGAGGTCCCGGGGAACCGCCTTTCCATTCTCCCGCATCATCTCGCACAGCTCGTCGAAGAGCTTGCCGTAGAGGGCGTCGACGGCGTCGTCGGAGTTGCATACTCTGCTCGCCAGCTTCGCGTCCCGTTGGACGAAGGCATTGAGGGCCGAACGGACCATCTCACGGGTCATCTCGGAGAGGCGGGGGAGGTCGACGTACTCGGCCGGAGGGGGATGCTTGTTCACCTCCCGAGCTCCCAGGACGATGTTCACGGCCGAATCCCCCATCCGCTCCAGATCCGAGGTGATCTTCATGACCGAGACCAGGAAGCGCATGTCGATGGCCGTGGGTTGCTTCAGGGCCAGGAGGTTGTGACAGGCCTCGTCGATCTCCACCTCCATCCGGTCCACCACGCGGTCCTGCTGGATCACGTGGTCGATCAGCTCGGACTCGCGGTCCACCAGGGCTTTGATCGCGTTCTCGAGCATCCCCTCGATGACGGTACCCATC
>JAWVZJ010000108.1:0-7888 GCA_033722255.1 Thermoanaerobaculia bacterium
CCCGCAGGCCAGGTCCAGAACCCGTCTCGCCGTCGCCAGCCGGCCCAGGCGGACCAGCTCCTGATTCAGTCGCCGATAGAGGGGAAAGTCCCGGGTGAAGGCAGCGTACCGGGCCGCTCCGCGCCAGTCATCCCAGGACTCAGGAGCCACGGAGAGATCCTGTCACGACTCGGTCAGGGTGAACGGGATGGCGTGAGGAGACGCGGTCCATCGTGAGTCCGAGATTACCGGAAGCTCCCGACGCTACAATGCCAGACCATGTTCTCCCGTACCCGAGGGGCTTCCGACGGGGCTCCCCGTCCTCCGAATCGCACCCGGGCCTCCCGGCTCTGGCCCGTGGTCGTCCTGATCCTGGGGACGGCCCTGATCCTGGCGGGCACGGCACTCTACCTCTTCCACTCCCTCCGACAGGTCCCGGCGGAGATCGCCGCCGGGGGCGAGCGGGTCGTCCGGGAGGTCCGGGAGCTGGCCCGGGCGTTCCGTCAGGGCACCGTGAAGAGGCTCTTCGTCTCGGACGCCACCTCGGTGGAGGGGACCCAGCGCCTTCAGGTGGCGACCCTCCGACAGACCGAGGTCTTCGGGCTGGAGGACCGGGCCAGCACCCTGTGGGGAGCCCTGGAGCTGCCGGCGGTGGCGGTCCGGGCCACGGCCCCGGTGGAGACGACCTATTTCGTGGACCTGGACGGAAGCTGGGAGTTCTCTCTGGAAGGGAACCGGGTCCAGGTCCAGGCACCGACCCTCCGATTCAACAAGCCGGCCATCGACGCCTCGGAGATCCGGTACGAGGTTCGGCAGGGAAGCCTGATCCGGGACGAGGAGGAGATCCTGCGTCGGCTCAAACGGGAGCTCACGGGGCGCTCGGCGATCCGGGCCAAGAGGAATCTCCCCCTGGTCCGGGACACGGCCCGGAAACAGGTGGAGGAGTTCGTCCGACGGTGGCTCCTGGCCACCTTCGAAGACGCCGAGCGCTACCGGGTGGAAGTGGTCTTCGCCGACGAGGAGCCCGGAAGTGCCCCGGTCACCGGACCGGAGATCCTACCGGCGGAACCACCCGCCTCCACGCCCCCGCCGATCGATCGGTAGCCCGGGGGTCGCATCTCCGGGTCGGTCCCGGGATCGAGCCGGGACGGCCCTCCTGAAAGAGCTGATGGACCACCTGCTCGAAGGACGGCGGACCCTCGAGTCCCTCGAACCTCCGGAGTCCCTCTCGGCAGGGACGGGCGTCCCTGTCTCCGCTGGCTGCGGCGACGATCGATCCGAGGCCTCGTGACGAGGGCCGTTCAGGGGCGTGAGCCGGTGCCCGACCTCGCGAACCAGAGGCCGGCCCAGACCTTGGGGTCGATCAGCCGGCCCTCGGCGGCTCGTATCTCGAGCCACCCGGGGAGCTCCTCGAGGGCCACCCGGTGGACCTCGATCTCTTCGGCCCCCACGCCACCACCCTCTCCGACCTGCCGAATCGCCCGGGCCCGGAGGAAGGTTACGATCTCCGAGCCGAGGCCGGCCGAAGGGGGACCCTGGGCCAGGCGCTCCCAACTCCCGGCCCGATAGCCGGTCTCCTCCAGGAGCTCGCGGGAAGCGGCCTCCTCCAGGACCTCCCGGCCCACCTCCTCGTCCCCGGCCAGACCGGCCGGGAGCTCCACCACCCGGCTCCGGACCGGCTCTCTCCACTGCTCCACCAGGAGCAACTCCCGGGCCGGGGTCACGGCCACGATCACCACCACGTCGTGGGCGTCGGTCCGCTCGACCAGCTCCCAGCCGTTACGTTTCAGGAGCCGGAGAAACCGCCCCTCCCCCAACACCCGCTCCTCACTCATCGGAGGCCTCCCCGGGCAGGGCCAGCGTCCGGGGCGGCTCCACGGTCCGGGGCAACAGGAGCCAGAGCCTCCCTTCACCCTTCATCCGGCCGGCGATCTGCTCCGCCCGGCCTCCGTGGCCCCAGAAGATGTCCCCCCGCACCGGCCCTCTGATGGCGCCACCGGTGTCCTGGGCCACCAGGAGCCGACGGAAGGGCTCCTCTCCCCCGGTCTCCCCGGGCTTCGGAACGACGGTGTCCACCCAGACCGGTGCTCCCAGGGGATGGAAGCGCTCGTCGACGGCCAGGGAGCGCTCCGGAGTCACCGGAACACCCAGGGAGCCCAGCGGACCCGGGCCCTCGAGGCGACGGAAAAAGACGTAGGAGGCATTGGTGTTCATGACCTTCTCCGCCTCCTCGGGATGATTCCGGAGCCACCGCCGGATCGACTGGAGAGAGACCTCCTCCCGGCTCAGCTCTCCCCGGTCGATGAGCTCCCGCCCGATGGAGTGGTAGGGATGGCCGTTCTGGGCCGCGTACCCGAGGCGGACCTCCCGCCCGTCTGGGAGTCGGACCCGGCCCGACCCCTGGACCTGGAGGAAGAACGCGTCCACGGGATCGTCGACCCAGACCAGCTCGAGACCCCGGCCGGCCAGGGCGCCGGTCCGGATGGCGGCACGATCCGGGAAGGGGACCAGGCTCCGCCCCCGGAGGCGACCGGCGATCCGGCGGCCCTCGAGATCCTGCCGGAATCTCCCCAAATCCACCGTCACCAGGTCCGGCGGCCGGACGTGCAGGGGCACCTGGTAGCGTCCGCCCCGGGTGCGGCTTCCGTGGAGCAGAGGCTCGTAGTAGCCGGTGAAGAGTCCTGTGGCATCGTCCCGGTTCCACACCTCCCAGGCCCGGGTGGACTCCTCCAGCAAACCCCGGATCTCCGTCGGCCGGATCGACTCCACCCGGCGGCAGAGGGGAAGCCAGTCGCCGACCCGGCCCGCCCAGCCGTCCCGCCCGACCGGATGATCCCTGGACCTCGCGGTCCACACGGAGCAGGATCGTTCCAGGGCCGGAACGGCCTCGGCCAGGGAATCCTCCGACCATCCGGGAAGCCGATCGTGCACGGTCTCCACGAGGCGCATCCGGGGCAGGAGCGGCTCCGGAGGCGGCCGGTACCGGGCCACCGGAAGCGGGTCGGTGAGATCTCGGTAGATCCCCTCGTCCCAGAGCACGACCAGGCCGGAACCCAGGAGGACGAACAGCCCCAGGAGCACCAGGGCCGAAACGCGCCACCGGGCAGCAGGACCGAAGGACCTCCTCATGAAAGCGACGGTCCGGTCGTCGGGGCTCCTCCCCTCACGATCTCCACCGGCCGATGGGTCGCCGGCTCGTAGGCCAGGGCCGCCGGTCGCTCGACCTCCCAGACCGAGAAGTCCGCCCGCTTCCCGATCTCCAGAGTCCCCCGATCCGAGAGTCCCAGAGCCCTTGCCGCCTCCCGGGTCACACCGGCCAGGGCCTCTCCCGGGGTCAAACGAAACAGAGTGCAGGCCAGATTCAGCATCCAGAGTAGCGAGCCCAGGGGGGAAGAGCCGGGGTTCCAGTCCGTGGCCAGGGCCATGGGGACCTCGTGCCGACGGAGCAGCTCCACCGGAGGGACCTGCGTCTCCCGCAGGGTGTAGAACGCACCCGGAAGGAGCACCGCCACCGTCCCCGCCTCGGCCATCGCCGCTACCCCGTCCTCGTCCAGGTGCTCCAAGTGGTCGGCGGAGAGTCCCTCGTGGCGGGCCACGAGCTCCGCTCCTCCGAGGTTCGTGAGCTGCTCGGCGTGGAGCTTCACGGGGAGGCCGTGCTCGGCCGCCGCATCGAAGACCCGGTCCATCTGCTCTACGGAAAAGGCGATCGTCTCGCAGAACCCGTCCACCGCGTCCGCCAGTCCGGCCTCGGCGACGGTCGGGATCATCTCCCGACAGACGAGTTCCACGTATCCGTCGGGGTCTTCTCGGTACTCCGGTGGCACGGCGTGGGCTCCCAGGAAGGTGGAGACCACCTGCACCGGATGCCGATCACCCAGCGCCCGGACCGCCCGGAGCATCTTCACCTCGGTCTCCGGCTCCAGGCCGTAGCCGGACTTGATCTCCACCGTGGTCACACCCTCTTCCAGCAGACGCTGGAGGCGACGCCCGGCCGCCTCCAGGAGCCCCTCCTCCGGTGCCTCCCGGGTGGCTCGAACGGTGGAGAGGATGCCGCCACCCCGGCGGGCGATCTCTTCGTAGGAGACCCCCTGGAGCCGCTGCTCGAACTCGTCGGCACGGCTCCCGGCCCAGACCAGATGCGTGTGGCAATCGACGAGACCCGGGAGGATCCAGGCCCCCGACACCGGATGCACCGTCGCCGCCAGATCCTCCGGCTTCCCGGGGAGGTTCCCCTGCGGTCCCACCCAGGCGACCTCCCCGTCCTCCACGGCCAGAGCTCCGTCCTCGATCGTCCCGTACTCCTCCGGCCCGGCCATGGTGGCCAGATTCCCGCCGACCCAGAGCCCGTCCCAGGGGGGCGCATCCCATCCGCCTTCGCTGCGTCCCGAAGCCATGCACTGCACTCTACCGCCTTCCCAGAACCCACCGCTCAAGGGGGAGGAACCGGGAAGGGACCTCCGGGAGGCCGACACCCCGTGCACCGGCGGGCCTCCGACGATCCATCTTCGAATCCTGGGCTTCGTTCCCACTTCTGCTCGCAGACCACTGTTCTTGACATCCGGCCGGCTAGTGCTAAAATCTTCTCATGTTAAAATCTTCTCACGATTGCAACACGGGAGGCGGTTCTCCCGTATCGACGAGAGGAGCGAGCCGATGACGAAGGAATCCAGATCCCAGGGCCACGATCCGGCGCAGCTGAGCCGCCGGGAGCGCCAGATCATGGACATCGTGTACCGGGAGGGAGAGGCGACGGCGGCCCGGGTCCAGGAGGAGATGCCGGATCCCCCCGGCTACTCCTCGGTTCGGACTCATCTGAGGATCCTGGAGGAGAAGGGGCACCTGGTCCATCGCCAGGAGGGACCTCGGTACGTCTACCGCCCGACCACGCCCCGGTCGAAGGCCCGAAAGTCGGCGCTGCAGCGGGTTCTGGAGACCTTCTTCGACGACTCGGTGGAAACCGCGGTGGCGACCCTCCTGGACCTGGAGTCCACGGATCTGAGTGACGAGGAGCTCGAAAGCCTGAGCGCCCTCGTGGAAGCCGCGAAGAAGCGGGAGGACGCAGAATGAACGCCGTCTGGGAACTGTTCACCCGAGCCGATCGGATCCGGGAGCTCTCGGAAGCGATGATCGTTTGGTCCGTCAAGGGAACCCTCGTCCTGGCCTTCGCCGGTGCCACGGCGTGGTTCCTTCGGAGGTCGACGGCCCGCACCCGCCACCTCGCCTGGGCCCTGGCCGTCGTCGGGGTCCTCCTGCTTCCCGGAGTGGAGGGCCTCATTCCCGGATGGTCGATCCAGGGGTTCTTTCCGGCGACCACCGGATCGGAGCCCGACATCCTCGTAGTCGAGCCGACTCCGATCCCCGTCGTGCGGAGCCAGGACTGCACCGGGGCCCCGACCGCCGTCGGGGAAGGCCGGATTCCTCCCCCATCGTCCACGGCCAGGACGACCTCCGGAACCCGTACGGCCTGGGCGGCCACCGCTCCTGCCCCGGGATTCACCCCGCTGGTGGAGAACGGTCCGAAGCTCCTCCTGGCCGTCTGGCTTCTGGGCGTCATGGTCTTCGCCGTGCGTCCCCTGGCGGGAATCGTCCGGAGGCGGCGGATCCTCCTGGCGGCTCGACCGGCGAGCCCCCGAGCCCGGAAGCTCCTCCGGGAGCTTCGAGCCGACCTGGGGATCTCCCGTCCCGTCTACCTGGTCCGGGTCTCGGAGGCGGTGGTACCCATGACCTGGGGGACGCTGCGTCCGGTGATCGTGCTCCCCGAGGCTTCGGAGGATTGGCCCCGGACCCGGCTTCGCCACATCCTCCTCCACGAGCTCGCCCACGCGGCCCGATGCGATGCCTGTCTCTTCGCCGCGGCCCGGCTCCTCTGCGTGGCCCGGTGGTTCGATCCCCTGGCCTGGTACGCGGCCCGCCGTCTTCGGGCCGAGGCCGAGCTCGCCTGCGACGACCGCGTCCTCCTCGCCGACGATCGCGCCGCTCTCTACGCGGGACACCTCCTGGAGAGTGTCCGGGAGGCCCGCACCGCCACCCCCGCCGGAGCCATCGCCATGGCCCGGAGCTCCCAGCTCGGTTCTCGGATCGAGGCGATCCTGGAGCCCGGCCGGCGCCTCCGACCCTCCCGACGGGCGCTGCTGGCCAGCGCCGTCGCGGCCGTCGCCGTCCTGATCCCCCTCTCGGCCCTGACCCTCTCCGATCCCCCGCCTCCACCGGAGCTCCCGGAGGCGCCTCCGGCTCCGGAATGGACCTGGAACGCTCCGGAGCCTTTCGAGCCTTCGCCACCGGAGGCGCCGCTTCCGGAAAGCCCGAGCCTTCCGCCGGCTTCTCTACCCGTGGCCGCGGGGACGCCTCCGGGCGGAGAATTCTCCCCTCCCCTCGCCCCCGGGAACGACATCAAGGGGACGATCCCGAGCCTCCGCGCCCCCGAATCCCCGCTCCCCCGAGCTCCGGGCTCAGCCCTCTCCGCCCCTCTGGTATCGATGCCGGATCTACCCACACCGCTCCCGGCAGAGAACCCCGCTACGACTACCGGGGCGATGGGCGAGAAGTCCCCGTCCACAGACCGGTGCGATCCTGGCTCAGCCGGCTGACGACCGAGATCTTCCCGACCACCGGATACCAGGCCCAGGAACGTGCGACCTCGATTCTCCGGCACCGGGGAGCCGGAGGCGTCCTCGCGGAGACTGAGCGAGCTCTCTGTCCGCCGTCGGGCCCCGGGAAATCCAGGGGCCTCCGGCGGCATGCTCGTCGGTCTCAGGCTCCGATCATCTCCGCCCGAACGCCCTCGGCCGTGATCCCGGTCAGGCGTGCCGGGCCAAGACGTCCCGCCAGGTCCCCGGGACTCTGGCTCCAAACCCGGACGTAGTGGTCGGTCGTGCCCCACCACCGCCCGTTTCGGGACTCCTCCCACAGGACCTCCGACTCCTCGCCGAGGCGGGACGCCCAGAACTCCCGCTCCGTCTCCTCCGCCAGGGAGAGCATCCGGTCCATCCGCGTCCGTTTCGTATCGTAGGGGACCGGATCCGGAAGGTCCGCGGCAGGGGTCCCGGGCCGCTCGGAGTAGGGGAAGGCGTGGATCTTCGCGAAACGACGCTCCCGGACGAAGGCGAGGCTCTCCTCGAACTCCTCCCCGGTCTCGCCCGGGAAGCCGACGATCACGTCGGTCGTGACCGCGATGCCGGGGACCTCCCGCCGGATCTCCTCCACCAGCTCCCGGTACTCCCGGGCCCGGTAGGGCCGCCCCATCCGTTCCAGAGTGGCCTCGGCACCGCTCTGCAACGAGAGGTGTACGTGGCGGCAGACGCGGTCCTCCCGGAGGAGGGGCAGGAGCCTGCGATCGAACCGCCAGGGGGCCAGGGAGGTGAGACGGACCCGGGGAAGCGGGCACTCGGCCAGGATTCGCTGCACGAGCTCGAAGAGGTCGGCACCCTCCCAGCGGTAGTGGGAGATCTGGACCCCGGTGAGGATCACCTCCCGATACCCCGCCCGGGCCAGCCCCTTCACCTCCTCCAGCACCTCGGGCAGGGGACGGCTCCGCTGCCGGCCCCGGGTAGTGGGGATGATGCAGAAGGCGCACCCGACGTTACAGCCGTCCTCGATCTTGACCAGGCCCCGAGAGTTGCCCCAGCCAAGCTGCTCGTAGGGTAGATCGTCGTCCATTCCTGTCGAAGGCCCGGGCCGGCTCTCCGGAAACCGCTCGTGGATCTCCTCCACCAGCCGATGTTTCCTCCGGTTGGGAACCACCAGGTCCACGCCCGTCAAGGATGCCGCCTCCTCTGGATCCCCGGAGACGTAGCACCCCGTCAACACCGTCCGGACCCGGGGATTCCGACGCTTGCTCCGACGGGCCCGCTTGCGGGAGGTCCGGGCCGCCACGTGGGTCACCGTACAGCTGTTCACCACGTGGAGATCC
>JAWVZJ010000109.1:0-7887 GCA_033722255.1 Thermoanaerobaculia bacterium
CACCGTGATCCCCTCCGGCCGTTTGGCTTTGGGGATTCCGGCTCGGGTGTCCCGATCCCTGAGCGACGAGGAGCGGGGCGAGATCTCGGCCATCGTCGAGCGTTACGCGCGGTTGAAGGAGGAGTACCGGACGACCCTGGCCGAGGAGGGCGATTCTGGAGGCGGCACCACGGGTACCACCGGCTCCACTGGTGCCACGAGGGAGAGCCCATGACCCGCTACCGAAGCGTCAAGGGGACTCGGGACCTGCTCCCGCCGGAGACCGGAGTCTGGGCGGCGGTGGAGGAGACCGCCCGGAGGACCTTCGAGCTCTACGGATACCGGGAGATCCGGACCCCGGTCATGGAAACGACGGAGCTCTTCGTCCGGAGCGTCGGCGAGAGCACGGACATCGTGGGCAAGGAGATGTACACCTTCGAGGATCGAAAGGGGCGGAGCCTGACCCTGCGGCCCGAGAGCACGGCTTCGGTGGCCCGGGCCTACGTCGAGCACGGGCTCCAGAGTTGGCAGCAGCCGGTGAAGCTCTTCTACGTCGGGCCCCATTTCCGCTACGAGCGGCCCCAGCGGGGCCGGTTCCGGCAGTTCCACCAGATCGGAGCCGAGCTCCTGGGGGACGATTCTCCCCTGGCCGACGCCGAGCTGCTGTTGATGCTGGACCGGTTCCTTCGGGCTCTGGGCTTCCGGGAGCTGGAGGTGCTGCTCAACACGGTGGGGGACCAGGAGTCCCGATCGGCCTTCCGGGACGCCCTGGTGAGCTACCTCGAGCCCCGAAGGAAGGAGCTCTCCGAAGACAGCCGCCGGCGCCTGGAGACGAACCCGCTCCGGATCCTGGACTCGAAGAGCTCCGGGGACCAGGAGCTCCTGGCCGAGGCGCCGTCCCTGGAGGAGCACCTGACCCCGGCCGCGAGGGAGCACTTCGAGACCCTCCGGGAGATCCTGGACGGGAGGGGTCTGGCCTACCGGATCGAGCCCCGGCTGGTCCGGGGGCTGGACTACTACACCCACACCGTCTTCGAGATCGTCTCCCGGGACCTGGGAGCCCAGGACGCCCTGGTCGGCGGCGGACGCTACGACGACCTGGTGGCCTCCCTGGGAGGCCCCGAGGTCCCGGGGATCGGATTCGCCATCGGCGAGGACCGGCTGATCGACGTCCTGCCCGAGGGTTTCCGGGACGAGGTGATCCCTCCGGTTCCGACACTGGCCGTGGCCGTGGGCGAGGTGGATCCGACGGTGGTGATGGAGCTGTCGGAGGAGCTCCGGGGGGCGGAGATTCCCTGCGAGGTGGACCTCTCCTCCCGCTCCCTGGGATCGAGCCTCCGGCGGGCCGACAAGGCAGGGGTCCGGATCGTTCTTCTCCTCGGCGAGGAGGAGCTGGAGGAGGGGACGGTCGCGGTCAAGGACCTGGAGGAGGGAACCCAGGTGACGGTACGCCGGGAGGAGCTGATCGGGAGACTGGGGGAGCTCGGATGAGCGGAACGGGGAAGAGCGAGGGCGAGACGAGCGAAACCGGGAGGACGAGAGCGGGGACGCTGCGGGCCGAGGATGTCGGGAAGAGGGTGCGGCTGAAGGGCTGGATCGCCCGTCGCCGGGACCTGGGGGGGCTGATTTTCCTCAACCTCCGGGACCGGAGCGGGAACGCCCAGGTCGTGATCCATCCCGAGGATCGCCCGAAGGTGGCCGGGGCCCTGGATCCCGTGCGCCTGGAATGGGTGGTCGAGGTCGAGGGCGAGGTCCGCCGGCGGGGCGACGACGCCGTGAACCCGGAGATGGAGACCGGCGAGGTGGAGGTCGTGGCCGACGGTGGGCGGATCCTTTCCCGGGCCGAGCCCCTTCCCCTGGCCATCGAGGGGGAGCTGGACGCCACCGAGGAGACCCGCCTCCGCTATCGGTACCTGGATCTCCGGCGGAGCACCCTCCAGGGGAATCTCCGGCTCCGGCACGAGGTCACGCTGGAGGTCCGGAACTACTTCGACGAGCAGGGATTCTACGAGGTCGAGACCCCGATCCTCACCCGGTCCACTCCGGAGGGAGCCCGGGACTATCTGGTTCCCAGCCGGATCCATCCCCGCTCCTTCTACGCCCTTCCCCAGTCCCCCCAGCTCTTCAAGCAGATCCTCATGGTCTCCGGGGTCGAGCGGTACTTCCAGATCGCCCGCTGCTTCCGGGACGAGGATCTCCGGGCCGATCGTCAGCCCGAGTTCACCCAGATCGACCTCGAGCTTTCCTTCGTGGAAGAGGACGAGGTCGTGGAGCTCGTGGAGGGTCTTTTCGAGAGGATCTTCCCGCCCCGGGGGATCCCCTGCCGGCCCCCCTTCCGACGCATCCCCTACCCGGAGGCGATGCTTCGGTACGGGACCGATCGGCCCGACCTCCGCTTCGGTCTCGAGATCCACGACCTTTCGGACCTGGTGGAGGAGAGCGAGTTCCGGGCCTTCCGGGGAACGGTGGGGGAGGGGGGTGTCGTTCGGGGATTCGCCGTGCCCGGAGCCGCCGACGCCAGTCGGAGCCAGGCGGAATCTTGGGCGGAGCTGGCCCGGCACCACGGAGCTCAGGGGGTCCTGACCCTGAAGCGGCGGGGAGGGGAGGCGGAGTTCCAGGTCAAGAACGTCCTCTCCTCCGGGGAGCTGGAGGGGATGACCGAGCGGCTGTCCCTGGAGGAGGGAGGGCTGGCCCTGATCGTCGCCGCCGAGGAGGAGCTGGCGGCCACGACCCTGGGGGCCCTCCGGAAGCGGCTGGCTCGGGACTTCGACCTGATCCCCGAGGACACCCATGTCTTCTGCTGGGTGACGGAGTTTCCCCTGGTGGCGTGGGACGACGAGGAGGACCGCTGGACCTCCAACCACCACCCCTTCACGGCCCCGGACCCCCGGGATCTGGAGCTGTTGGAGGAGGATCCGGGTCGGGTCCGCTCCCGGGCCTACGACGTGGTCCTGGACGGGGTGGAGCTCGGAGGCGGCTCGATCCGGATCCACGAGCGGTCCCTGCAGGAACGGGTGTTCCAGGTCCTGGGGATCGACGCCGAGGAGGCCCGGGAGCGGTTCGGATTCCTCCTGGAGGCCCTGACCTACGGAGCTCCTCCCCACGGAGGGATCGCCTTCGGCCTGGACCGGATCGTGATGCTCATGGCGGGAGCATCCTCGATCCGGGACGTCATCCCCTTCCCCAAGACCACGTCGGCCACCTGCCTCATGACCGACGCCCCGGCCGAGGTGGACCCCGAGCAGCTAGAGGGTCTGGGGATCCGTTTCCGATCCGGAGAGTAGGGGAGCCTCCCCATGAGGGTTCCGGAGCTCACGCTGCGCCACGACCGGGGGATCACCCGGCATTGGCTCGGCGCCGGGGCCCTGGAGGAGGCCGGGGAAGCCTTGGGGGCCTGGCTCCGGGACCGACACCTCTTCGTCGTCACCGACCCGCTGGTCCGGGAGCTCCACGAGGAGAGCCTGGAGGGGCTCCTGGAGACTCCCGGCGAGGTGAGCTTCCTGGAGGTCCCCCGGGGAGAATCGGCGAAGACGGTCTCCGAGGCCGAGGGGCTCTGGCGGACCATGCTCCGGGCGGGAGGCAAGCGGGACAGCCGCCTGCTGACCTTCGGGGGCGGGAGCGTCGGGGACCTCGGAGGATACGTCGCCGGCGCCTTCCTCCGGGGGATCGAGTACGGTCATCTCCCCACCACGGTCCTGGCCCAGGTCGACGCCGCCATCGGCGGCAAGACCGCCGTGGACCTCCCGGAGGGAAAGAACTCCGTCGGTCTGTTCCACCATCCCGCGTTTGTGGTGGGGGAGGTCTCCTGGCTCTCCACCCTCACCGACGGGGAGCGCCGGGCCGGCCTATTCGAAGCGGTGAAGATGGGCTTCCTCCTGGACCCGGAGCTCTTCGCCCGGATCGAGGGCACTCTGGACCCGATCCTGGACGGAGAGCCCGGGGCGATGGCCCCGGTGGTGGGGGAGGCCGCGGCGGTGAAGATCGGGGTCGTGGAACGGGACCTGGAGGAGGCCGGCTCCCGGAAGCTCCTGAACTTCGGCCACACTCTGGGCCACGCCCTGGAGGCGGCCACCGGATACGAGGCTCTCCGACACGGGGAGGCCGTGGGGTACGGGATGCTCTTCGCCCTGGAGCTGGCCGAGGCCAGGGCCCTCTCCGGGAGGGAGGCGGACCGTCTCCGTGGCGTGGTAGACCGGATCGGGCTCCCTCCATTGCCGGAGGTCACCGTGGAGGAGCTGATGGTGCTCGTCTCCCGGGACAAGAAGGCCCGGGAGGAGGGCGTGACCTGGGTCCTTCCCCGAACACTCGGAGAGGGAGGGCTGGAGGTGATCGAGGAGGACGAGGTCCGAACCCGGCTGGAATCCTGGATCCGGGAGGTCGTCTCGGGAGGGGATGATCGGTGAGAGGAGGGGGCGGCTATAATCGACGGTGAGGCCCAAGTGTTCGTCCAGCTCGTCCACCTCGAGGTACGCTCGTGAAGGGGATCCGGTCCCTGACGCGGAAGATCAGCCTCCGGCACCTGATCTTCCTGCTTCTCCTGGTTTCCGGCCTGATCCCCCTGGCCATCGGGAGCTACCTCCTCACCCGGCAGAACATCGACATCCTGAGGACCCAGGAGCAGGATTACCTGACCCGTTCGAGCCGGGTCCTCTCTCGGGATCTCAACGAGCACGTAGGGACCTTCAAGGACAAGCTCGGGCAGCTGGGCTACGGACTCCTGACGCTGGGCGGGGAGGAGGCGATCCAGGAGATCCGGGATGCCGGCTCCCTGGGTCCCGAGTCCGAGACCGGCGCCTCCCTCTCTCGGATTCAGCGCTACGTTGCCCGGTTCCTCCTGGACCACCGAGAGGAGATCCACGGCCTCCGGCTCCTGGATCCACAGGGCATCGGGCTCACCGTTGGGGCGGGGGACGCGGGAGACGCCGTGGTCTCCTCGATGGCCGAAGCTTTCGAGGCGGCGATGAGCCGTACCGATCCGGAGGCGGGCGCCGTCTACGACTTCGTCCGCTCCGCCCAGAACCGGCCCCTGGCCGTAGTGGCCGTCCCCATCTTCCAGTCCGGGGCCTCCCGGCCGTCCCTGGTCGTGGTGGGAACCATCGAGCTCGGGATCCTGGAACAGGTCTTCCGCATGGAGGCCCAGGGACAGGTCTCGGTGTTCCTGATCAGCGACGAGGGCCGGATCCTGTGGGCCGAGGGTCGTCACGCCGACGAGCGGGCGAGCCGGGCCCTCGCCCAATCGACCTTGGTCCAGGATTTCGTCCGGCGTCCGCTGCACCTGACCCAGGAGTATCGGCTCTTCCTGCAAGGGGAGCAGCAGAGGATGCTGGGACGCGTGAGCCCGGTGCGGGAGGCCGGTTGGGGGGTCGTGGTTCAGAAGCCGGTGGCGGCGGCCTACGAGGCGGCGCGACGCCTCGTCTCCTCCGCCGTGGTGTCGTCCCTGGTCCTGGTCGCCCTGGCCCTGGTCTTCGGTGCCGTGGCCGCCAAGAGGTTCAGCGATCCGATCCAGAAGCTGGCCGAGACCTCCCACGAGATCGCCGCCGGGAACTTCGGGCAGCGGGTCGAGGTCGTGGGCCCCGGGAGGGAGGTCTCGGAGCTGGCCGAGGACTTCAACCGGATGTCCGGCCATGTCGAGAGCTACATCGACAAGATCCGGCAGGCGGCGAAGGAGAACCAGGAGCTGTTCATCGGCTCCATCCGAGCCCTGGCCGGTGCAGTGGATGCCAAGGATCCCTACACCCGGGGGCACTCGGAGCGGGTGGCCAGGTACAGCCGGACGATCGCCCGGTACCTGGGCCAGGACGAGGAGTTCCTGTACCGGATCTGGATCTCCGGCGTTCTCCACGACGTGGGGAAGATCGGGATCGAGGACCGGATCCTGAAGAAGGGGGGCGTGCTCACCAACGAGGAGTACGAGGAGATGAAGCTCCACCCTGTCATCGGCTACGACATCCTGAAGAGCCTGGACGCCCTGGAGGAGATGCTCCCGGCGATCCGGTGGCATCACGAGGCCTGGAACGGCCGGGGCTATCCCGACGGCCTGAAGGGGGAGGCCATCCCGCTGATCGCCAGGATCGTCTCTGTGGGAGACACCTTCGACGCCATCACCACCAATCGTCCGTACCAGAAGGCCTACACTCCGGAGTACGCGGTGGAGACCATCACGAAGCTCACGGGAGCCCGGTTCGACGCCAAGGTGGTGACGGCCTTCCTGCGGGCCTTCCAGGACGGAGCCATCGAGGTGGAGGAGCAGCCCCCCGCCGAGGAGGTCATGGGGCTCGGAGCCTGACCGGAAGTGCCATTCCAGTACATCCTGGCCAACCTCCTCGCCGAGACGGAGGCGGTGGGAGTCCTGTTCCTCGACGAGACGGGGGAGACGGTGGACGTCTCCTGCTCGGAGTTCACGCCGTACGAGATGCGGATCGTCGGCGCCTATCTCGGGATCTATCTCCGGCAGCTCGGCGGCTTCCTCGAGGACCAGCGGGCCGGGAGGCCGGAGCTGATCCACATCGAGAAGGAGAAGCTCCATATCTACGCCATGGCCCTGCCGGAGGACTACTACCTGGTGCTGGTCCAGCGGCCTCCGGCCCTGGTCGGCCACGCCCGGCTCCAGCTCCAGCGGGCCGCTCGGGAGCTGGAGCGGGAGCTCTTCTGACCGGATCGAGGCACCCGCGCCGACGATCTTCCCGCACTCGCAGTCCGTTCGGCCATGGATCCCGGAGAGGGGAGGATCCGCGGGCTTCGAGGAGAAACGCCCTTCGCCCCCCCTCCCGCCCCCACGGCCGGGATCTCAGACCGAGAGGATCAGCTCCCAGAGGCGCTCGACGTGGGTTCGCCGGGTCTTCTCCTGGCCGACGCAGACCCGGACCACCAGGTCGCCGTCCAGACGGGTGTGGGTGAGATAGGCGTCGCCGCTGGCGTTCACCCTGTCCAGGATTCTCTGGGTGGCTTCCTCCCCGTCCCGGTGGCGGAAACAGAGAAGATTCAGGGGGACCGGGGCCGCGAGCTCGAGTGTCTCGGTGTCCCGGACCCTCTGCGCGAGCTCCTGAGCGAGCTGGACGTGGTCCCGGACCATCGATCGGAGGCCCTCGACGCCGAACCAGCGGATCACGAACCAGAGCTTCAGGGCCCGGAAGCGGCGTCCCAGGGGGATCTGCCAGTCCCGGTAGTCGATGACCCGGCCGCTCTCCGAGGCTCGGTTTCGGAGGTATTCAGGGAGGATGGAGAGGGCGGAGATCAGGGCCTCCCGGTCCGCCACCCAGAAGGCGTCGCAGTCGAAGTTCGTGAGCATCCACTTGTGGGGGTTCATACAGTAGCTGTCGGCGCGCTCCAGGCCCCGGTGAATCCAGCGGTGCTCCGGGCAGAGGGCCGCCGTCCCGCTCATGGCCGCGTCGACGTGGAGCCAGATCCCGTGCTCGGTGCAGACCGGTCCGATCTCATGGAGCGGATCCATGGCGTTGGTGGAGGTGGTCCCCACGGTCGCGGCGACGAGGCAGGGCCGGAGCCCGTCGTCGAGATCCCGGCGGATCGCCTCCTCGAGGGCGTCGGCTCGCATGGCCCGGTTCTCGTCGGTGGCGACGAGCCGCAGCCGGTCACTCCCGACACCGGCGATCCGAACCGCCTTCTCGATCGACGAGTGGGTCTGGTCCGAGGCGTACACGGTGAGATCGTCGGGGGTACCCTTCTCGTTGGCGCGCCCCTCGGTGGCCCGTTCTCGAGCCGCCAGCAGCGCGCAGAGGGAGGCCGAGGAGGCGGTGTCCTGGATCACTCCGCCCCCAGTAGAGGTCGAGCGGAAGGAGAGCGGCAGGTCCAGCATCTCCGCCAGCCAATCCAGCACGTGGGTCTCGAGCTCGGTGCAGGCCGGGCTGGTGCTCCAGAGCATTCCCTGGACGCCGAGACCGGCGGAGAGGA